>JBLMYE010000289.1:0-12954 GCA_050258115.1 Deltaproteobacteria bacterium
CTTCACCGCCTGAGAGATGCGCCGGGTCTTCTTCGCCGGTCAGGCCGAAATCGCTGAGGAGCTTGCGGGCGCGATAGGGATCGTCTGTCGGGCCGAGGCCTTCCTCCACGTACGCAAACACCGTCGTGGCATCGCCGAATTCGGGCTCTTGCGGGAGATAGCGCACGGCCGCATTGGGATGGACGAAGCGCTCGCCGCTGTCGGGTTGGACTTGTCCGGCCGCGATCTTCATCAAGGTCGATTTGCCCGAGCCGTTACGGCCGACGAGGCAGAGCCGGTCTCCGGGTTCGACGTTGAGATTGGCACCTTCGAGAAGAGGCGTGCCGCCGAACGTGAGGTGAATGTCGCGAAGGGTGAGAAGGGCTGCTGCCATGGTTCAGATGCAGCGGCCGCCGTCGACTTCGAGAGCCGTTCCGGTGATGAAGGCAGACGCAGGGTCCGCGAAAAAGACAGCGGCGTTCGCGATATCCTGCGGCTTCGAAAAGCGGCCCAGCGGGATACCAGCGATGAATTTGGCGCGGTTCTCGGGCGTGTCGGGCATGCCCATGAATTGCTCGATCATGCCGGTTTCACCGATGACCGGATTGATGGCGTTGACGCGGATCTTCTTCGGCGCAAGTTCGGCGGCCATGGATTTCGTCAGCGTGACCGCGGCGCCCTTCGAGCCGTTGTACCAGGTCAAGCCCGGGCGGGGGCGCACGCCGGCGGTTGATGCCGTGATGATGATGGAGCCGCCGCCGCGCTTCTCGAACTCCGGTACGGCGGCGAGCGTCGTCAGGTAGATCGACTTCACGTTGACCGCATAGATGCGGTCGAATTCATCTTCCGTCACGGTCATCAGCGACTGGTTCTTGTGCGTGACGCCCGCATTGTTAACGAGAATATCTAGGCCGCCGAACGTGTGTACGCAGGCGCCGACCATCGCGTCCACGTCGGCCTTCAAAGACACGTCGCATGTGAAGGGAACGGCCGACTTACCGATTGCAGCGGCGACCGCCGCCGCACCTTTGGTGTCGCGGTCGGCGACCATGACGAGCGCACCTTCATGCGCAAACGCCTCTGCAATGCCGCGGCCGAATCCCGATGCACCGCCGGTGACGATCGCGACTTTGTTGGCGAGCCTCATCGGATCTGCCCTTGTTCGGGCCGGGCACGGGCCTGGGCCTCGGCCCGGTATGGGCTTGCCAGATAGGTGCCGAGCACCTTGAGTTCAGTCGAGAAGAACGAAAGTTCCTCCAGCGCGAGCTGCACCTTGCGCTCGACGGGGTGGCCCTCGATGTCGGCGAAGAACATCGTCGCGTTGAAGGTGCCTTCGGTCTGGTAGCTTTCCAGCTTCGTCATGTTGACGCCATTCGTCGCGAAGCCACCGAGCGCCTTGTAGAGGGCGGCCGGTACGTTGCGGACCCTGAAAAGGAACGTCGTGATGACCGGTCCGTCCTCCGGTTCGGCATCGTCGGGCTCGCTTGCGAGGACCACGAAACGCGTCGTGTTGTGTGTTTCGTCCTCGATGTCGGACTTCAGGATCTCAAGACCGTAGATTTCCGCGGCGAGCGTGGAAGCGATGGCCGCGACCGCCGGGTCGTTCGACTCCGAGACCATGCGGGCTGATCCGGCCGTGTCCGCTTCGGGCACGGGTTTCAGCCCCAGTTTGCGCAGCGTATTACGGCACTGGCCAAGCGCCTGGGTATGGCTCATGACGCGTTTGACCGTGCCGAGCGTGGCACCGGGACGGGCCATCAGCTGGTGATGGACGCGAAGAAAATGTTCGCCGGTGATGTAAAGGCCGGCGTCCGGCAGGAGGTGGTGAATATCGGCCACGCGGCCCGCCACGGAGTTTTCGATGGGGATCATCGCGCAGCCCACGTCGCCCGCCTTCACCGCGGCCAGTGCATCCTCGAACGTGGGATAGGGAACGGGCTCGAATTCGGGGAAGGCTTGCTTGCAGGCCAGATGCGAATTGGCTCCGGGCTCGCCCTGGTAGGCGATGCGCTTCAGCGCGGGCGCGTGCTTCGATGTCGGCATCGCTTTCAAGGCTCGATGGTTTGTGAGATTTTCAGGACGCCGGAGGCGAAAGGAGCTGACGTGCCCGTTCGAGATCGGCGGGAGTATCGACACCGAGAGGAACAGTGTCAACGATCGACACGTCGATGCGCATGCCGTTCTCCAGGGCCCGAAGCTGTTCGAGTTTTTCACGCACTTCCAGGCCCGATGGTTGGAGCGCCACGAAGCGTTCGAGCGCGGGGCGGCGGTAGGCGTAGATGCCGATGTGGTGATAGAGGGGCCCCTCGCCATAGGGTGCCGTGGCGCGCGTGAAGTAGAGCGCGCGCATGCGGGCCGGAGCAGCAAGGGTGGTCCCGACGACTTTCACAACGTTGGGATTGTGGCGCTCTTCTTCTACGGTGATTTCAGCCGCCAGCGTGGCGATGTCCGGGCCGGGGTCGCTGAGCGGGGCGAGGCAGGCGCGGACGAGGCCGGGATCGAGCGTCGGCAGGTCGCCTTGGAGGTTGACGACGAAGTCCGCTTCGTTGCCGGGGTCGACGCGGGACAAAGCCTCGTGGATGCGGTCGGAGCCCGATGGGTGATCGGCGCGGGTCATGACCGCCTCCCCTCCGGCGGCGCGGACCGTGTTCAGCACGGCTTCGCTATCGGTAGCAACAACAACCCGGCCGCTGCCGGCCTCTACGGCCCGCCGCCACACATGGACGATCATCGGAGCGCCGTGGATGTCGGCCAAGGGTTTGTCAGGCAGGCGCGTCGCCTTGAGACGGGCGGGAATGATGATGATGCACCGGGTCATCGGTTTGATCCGTCGGGGTCCGGGACAATACGTCTCGCGGTGCCGGTCTAGAACACAAGGTCTCCCACGTTGCAAGCTGACGATGGCTCCCTATACATGCGGCAGAGCATGTTGGCGGTGCGCTTTTGCCGCCTCAGCCATGAGGATGAGCGATGGATTCCTTCGAATTGAGCAAGATTGCGGGCGCCCTGTTGTCGGCCCTGTTGTTGATCGTCGCGTCGAGCGTCATCATCGATGCCAAGACAGCCTTCAGCCCGGTCCAGCCGGTCGACGGGTACAGGCTTCCGACCGATACAGCCGCAGCGCCGGCGCCCGCCGAGGAGGGCGCTGAAAAGCAGGCCGCTGAAGCACCTTCGCCGGCGGCAAAGGACGCCGAGCCACCAGCCAAAGACGGCGCTGCTCCGGCAGCGGCCGCCGCCGGTTTCGATGCCAAAGCCGTCGCTGCGATGGTCGCCTCGGCCAAGGCCGAAGACGGTGCCGGGCTGTTCAAGAAGTGCGCGGCCTGCCACGTCGTCAAGAAGGACGCCGCGAGTGGCGCGGCACCGAACCTCTGGGGCATCGTCAATCGTCCCAAGGCCGCGCAGGCGGATTTCGCGGCGAAATACTCGGATGCCATGAAGGCCAAGGGCGGCGAGTGGACGTATGAAAATCTGGCGGCGTTCATTCATCAGCCGAAGGGCTATCTGCCAGGAACAAAAATGGCCTTTGCCGGCATCAAGGATCCGGCGGAAGTCGCAAACATCATCGCTTATCTACGCAGCTTGGCCGACAGCCCGGCGCCGCTGCCCAATTGAGCTGAGGCAGCCTGCCTGAATCTTGAGCCCCGCCAACGATTTGGCGGGGCTTTTCGTTTGGCGGGGACATTAAGAAACTTTAAGCGCCAAGGCCACCTTGTCGAGGCTACACGCATGATAAGCAGGTGGGGCGTCGCGGCCCACACTGCGTTCGCCGCCAACATAACCGGGAGGACTTTCCGCCGATGAACCGCCGATCGCTTCTTGCAGGTCTCTTCGCGGGAGTCGTTTTATCGGGACATGTGCCCGTTCTGGCCGGCGAGGCGGCGACACAGAAGCGGCACGCGGTTTCGCTGCTCGGAGAGCCGAAGCTGCCGGCTGATTTCCCGTATTTTCCGTGGGTAAACCCCGACGCGCCGAAGGGCGGCACGCTGCGGCTTTCGGCCATCGGCGGCTTTGATAACCTCAATCCCTTTACGGTGAAGGGGCAGGCGGCAGCCGGACTTGGAAACATGTTCGACACGCTGCTGTTCAACTCACCCGATGAGCCCTCGGCCGAGTATGGATTGATTGCGGAGTGGATCGCCTACCCGGATGATTTTTCATCGGTCACCTTCGGGCTCAGGCCGGAAGCGAAGTTCCACGACGGCAAGCCGGTGACGCCCGAGGACGTCATTTTCAGCTTCACGGAACAGAAGAAGAGCGATCCGCGAGTCGGTTTCTACTATCAGAACGTCGTGAAGGCAGAGAAAACCGGCGAACGCGAGGTGACGTTCACGTTCGACAAGCCCGGCAACCGGGAGCTTCCGCTGATCGTCGGCCAGCTCAGTATCGTGCCGAAGCATTTCTACGAGGGTACGAACGACAAAGGTGAGAAGCGCGATCTGTCGAAATCGACATTGGAGCCGCCGCTTGGGTCTGGTGCCTACAAGATCAAATCCGTCGATCCTGGCCGGCGCATCGTTTACGAGCGCGTGAAAGATTACTGGGCGCAGAACCTGCCGGTGGGCAAGGGGCAGAACAACTTCGACGAGATATCCTACATCTACTTCAAGGACCGGACGCCGGCGTTCGAGGCGTTCAAGGGTGGTGACGTCGATTTCTGGACGGAGACGTCCGCCGGCGCCTGGGCGACGCAATACAATTTCGATGCCGTAAGCAAAGGGCTCGTGAAGAAGGAGGCGCTCGCGCATCAGCGGGTCGCATCGATGCAAGGATTTTCCTTCAACGTGCGTCGCAAGCCTTTCGACGACGTGCGGGTGCGCCGTGCGATCGCGCTCGCCTTCAACTTCGAAGCACTGAACAAGTCGATCTTTTACGGGCAATACGTGCGCGCGCAGAGCTTCTTTGGAAATTCCGAACTGGCGGCGACCGGACTGCCGGAAGGACGCGAATTGGAGTTCCTGAACGAAGTGAAGGCCGACATTCCAGCGGAAGTCTTCACGACGCCCTGGAAGAGCCCTTCGAACGAGAAGGATGCGGATTTCCGCAGCAACATGCTGGCGGCGACGAAGCTGCTCGATGAAGCAGGCTGGAAGATCGTGGGCGGCCAGAGGAAGAATGCGGCCGGTGACGTGCTCAAGCTCGAAATTCTGCTCGTGCAGCCGGACTTCGAGCGCATCGTTCTGCCTTTCATTGAAAATCTCAAGAAGCTCGGAATCGCAGCGAGCGTGCGCATCGTCGACAGTTCGCAATTCGAGCAGCGAGAGAAGACCCGTGATTTCGACATGATCGTCGACAGCTTCGGTCAGTCGCATTCTCCCGGAAACGAGCAGCGCGACTACTGGGGTTCGGCGTCCGCCGATCGCGAGGGAAGCCGGAACACCATCGGCATCAAGAGTGCTGCCATCGATAAGCTCGTCGACAACATCGTATTCGCCAAGAACCGCGCCGATCTCGTGGCAGCGACCAGGGCTCTCGACCGGGTGCTCCTGTGGAGCTTCTTCGTGGTGCCGCAGTGGTATTATCCGTTTGATCGGATCGCGACGTGGGACATCTACGGAAGGCCCGAAACGCTGCCGTCGCAGAATCCCGGCTATGCCAACGCCTGGTGGGTCGATCAGGCGAAGGCCGATGCGGTGAAGGCCGCGCGCGGCAAGTGAAGCGGGAATTGGTACGGGCAGGATTTCTTGCGCTGGCCGGCCTTCTCTTCGCCGCAGCGTCCGCCGCTGCCGGGGAGAAGCACGGATTGTCGATGTTCGGGGATCTCAAGTATCCGCCCGACTTCCAGCATTTCGATTATGTCAATCCGGATGCTCCAAAGGGGGGGCGGGTTTCGCAAGTGGGCCCCGGCGGAACGCTGACCTTCGACAGCTTCAATAACTTCATTCTCAAGGGCGACCGCGCGCAAGGGCTCGACCTCGTGTACGACACGCTCATGGTACGCGCTCTCGACGAGCCGGATGCAGTCTATGGCCTCGTCGCCAAATCGGCGGATGTCGCGGCGGACGGCATGTCGGTCGTTTTCAAGCTTCGGTCCGAGGCGAAGTTCGCGGATGGCACACCGGTCACGGCCGAGGATGTTGTTTTCTCATTCGACGCGTTGAAGACGAAGGGGCACCCGAGCTATCGGATCGTCTTGCGTGACGTGGAGAACGCCGAGGCGATCGATCCGCAGACCGTGAAATTTTCCTTCAAGGGCGATCTCATCAAGCCGCTTCCGCTGGAGGTTGCTCAGCTGCCTGTTCTGCCGAAGGCGTTTTACGCGACCCGGAACTTCGAGGAGACGTGGCTCGAGCGCCCGCTGGGCTCCGGCCCCTATCGCGTGGGACAGTTCAGCCAGGGCCGGTATGTTTCCTATGAACGGCGCGACGATTACTGGGCGAAAGACCTGCCGGTCAATCGTGGCCGGTTTAATTTCGACGAGGTTCGCTTCGATTATTTTCGCGATCGCACTCTCGAACTCGAAGCGCTGTTCGCAAACACGATCGACTTCCGAGAGGAATTCACATCGAAGGACTGGGCTACTGGCTACGACAAGCCGATGGTCAATGACGGGCGGGTCGTCAAACTGTCGCTACCCGACGAGACGCCGTCCGGCGCGCAGGGTTTTTTTCTGAATACCCGGCGGCCGCTGTTTCAGGACGTTCGTGTCCGGCAGGCCCTCGATCTCGCTTTCGATTTCGAATGGTCGAACCGCAACCTGTTCTTCGGGCTCTACCAGAGGACGGCGAGCTTCTTTGAGAACTCGGACATGAAGGCCTCCGGCAAGCCTTCGGCGGATGAATTGGTTCTTCTGGAGCCTTTCCGGGATCAGCTGCCCGCGACCGTATTCGCAGAAGTCTACGTGCCGCCGGTGACGGATGGGTCTGGCCTCCCGCGCGAGAACCTGCGCAAGGCGCAAGCCTTGTTGAAAGAGGCTGGATGGACGTTCGATCCGAAAGACCGCGTGCTCAAGAACGCAAAGGGTGAGCCGTTCGCTTTTGAAATCCTGCTCGATGCCGCGGCCTTCGAGCGGATCGCGGGACCTTATGTGAAAAACCTGAAGGCCATCGGTATCAACGCCGACATGCGGCGGGTCGATCCGGCCCAGTTCGAACTGCGTATGAAGACGTTCGACTTCGACATGACGATCGAGCGGTTCAGCCTGCGTTTGACGCCGGGCATCGAGCTCAAGAACTTCTGGGGGTCGGAAGCGGCCAAGACAGACGGAAGCTTCAACTTGGCCGGTATTTCAAATCCTGCGGTGGATGCTCTGGCGGACAAAATCGCGAAGGCGCAGTCGCGGGCCGAACTCGTGACGGCGGCCCGCGCGCTCGACCGTGTTCTCAGGTCGGGGCACTATTGGGTGCCTCACTGGTTCAAGGCGGCGCATCATCTGGCGTTCTGGAACAAGTTTTCCTGGCCGGAGGTGAAGCCGAAGTACGATCGCGGAGCGCTCACGACGTGGTGGTACGATCCGGCGAAAGCTGCGAAACTCCGGGCTCAGTGACAGGGACGCGCGACACGCCATGGGCGCCTATCTTCTGAAGCGAACTCTCCTGATCTTTCCGACCCTGATCGGCATCATGCTGATCAGCTTCGTCATCATTCAGTTCGCGCCGGGTGGACCGGTGGAGCGGGTCATCGCCCAGTTGTCCGGGTCGGGCGTCGGCGCTACGGAGCGTTTCGGCGGCGGCAGCGGCGGAGAGCTTGCGGGCGGGGGAGCTTCCTCGCAGGTGGGGCAGGGCGGCGCCGATGCAGTCAATTCGAAATACCGCGGCGCGCAGGGTCTGGATCCAGAATTCATCAAGAGCCTCGAAAAGCAGTTCGGGTTCGACCGACCGGCGCACGAACGCTTCCTGTTGATGATGAAGAACTACCTGACCTTCAATTTCGGGGAGAGCTATTTCCGTGACATTTCGGTGATCGAGCTCATCAAGGAGAAGCTGCCCGTCTCGATTTCGTTGGGCCTGTGGATGACGCTCGTGACCTATCTCGTCTCGATCCCGCTCGGGATTCGCAAGGCGGTCCGGGACGGCGAGAGATTCGACACCTGGACCAGTACGGTTCTGGTCATCGGCTATGCCGTGCCGGGGTTCCTCGTTGCTGTTCTACTGCTCGTCGTGTTCGCCGGATCGTCCTTCTTCCAGTGGTTCCCGTCACGTGGGCTCGTCTCGGACAACTTCGACCAATTGTCGACGCTGGGTAAGATCGCGGACTATTTCTGGCATCTTGCCTTGCCGCTGACGGCCCTCGCTCTCGGCACGTTCACGACGATGACCTTCCTGACCAAAAACTCATTCCTCGATGAGATCCGCAAGCAATATGTGGTGACGGCCCGGGCCAAGGGGCTGACCGAACGCGAAGTCCTTTACGGCCACATCTTCCGGAATGCGATGTTGCTTATTATTGCCGGCTTTCCGTCTGCTTTTATCGGTGCATTCTTTTCCGGGTCGCTTCTCATCGAGACGATCTTCTCGCTCGATGGCCTCGGTCTTCTCGGCTTCGAATCGGTCATCAACCGCGACTACGCGGTAGTTTTTGCGACCCTCTACATTTTCTCGCTTGTGGGACTGGTTGCCAATCTTCTCTCGGACTTCATCTACACGCTCGTCGATCCTAGGATCGACTTCGAGAGCCGGGAGGTTTGAGGCATGACGTCCGTCTCGACGCCAGCTGCGGCGAAATCTACCGAGCCATCTTTCGTGCGCCGCCTCCAGTTCTGGCGCGGCGTTCAGTTGTCGCCAATCAACCGGCGGCGGTGGGAGAACTTTAAGGCGAACCGGCGGGGCTACTGGAGCCTCTGGATCTTCGGCGTCCTTTCTTTCATCTCGTTGTTCGCCGAGTTCATTGCGAACGACCGCCCGATCATCATGAGTTACAAGGGCGAGATCCTGATGCCGGTCTTCGTGGATTATCCCGAAGAGAAGTTCGGCGGGTTTCTTGCCGTCACCGATTATCGCGATCCCGTCATCCTGAGAGAAATCGAGGACAACGGCTGGGCCATCTGGCCGCCCATCGCCTTCTCTTACGACACGATTAATAAGGATTATCCGACGCGGGCACGCGCGGACGGTTCATGCGTGGAGGTCAAGGACGGGGTGGAAGTACCGAGCGGAATCGGGTTTCCAGCGCCGCCGCAGTGGGCTTCGAGCACGAAACTGTGCGACGCGGACCCGGAGCAGCTCGCGCGGTTTCATGCTCTCGGCAACATGAATTGGCTCGGCCTCGATGATCAGGGACGTGATGTGCTGGCGCGCATCATCTACGGGTTTCGTGTTTCGGTGATCTTCGGGCTGTTGCTGACGATCCTTTCGTCGATCATCGGTGTCGCGGCCGGTGCCGTGCAGGGATACTTCGGCGGGCGGGTCGATCTGGTGTTTCAGAGGTTCCTCGAAATCTGGTCGTCGATCCCGGAACTCTACGTTCTGCTCATAATCTCCTCGGTGCTCATACCCGGATTTTGGACCCTGTTGATCGTGCTCCTCGCATTCCAGTGGACGTCGCTGGTGGGGATCGTGCGGGCGGAGTTCCTGCGCGGACGCAACTTCGAGTATATCCGAGCCGCACGGGCGCTCGGGCTCTCCGACACGACGATCATGTGGAAGCACCTTCTGCCCAACGCGATGGTGGCGACGTTGACTTTTCTGCCCTTCAAGCTGTCAGGGTCGGTGGCGCTACTCACCGCGCTGGACTTTCTCGGGCTGGGCTTGCCGCCTGGGTCGCCGTCGCTCGGAGAGCTCCTGCTTCAGGGCAAGAAGTATCTGGATGCGCCGTGGCTGGGGTTGTCCGGTTTCGTCCTGATCGCCCTACTGCTGTCGCTTCTGATTTTCATTGGTGAAGCCGTGCGGGATGCGCTCGATCCCAAGAAGACTTTCCGCTGAGGAGCGCATGGCATGACCCAAGCGGAGACGAAGGATACAATGAACGCGGGACTCGGAAGCGCGCGTGAAACCTTGATCGACGTGCGCGGGCTGAAGGTTGCCTTTCGTTCGGGACGGACCGACTCCTTGGCTGTGAAGGGCGCTAGCTTTCACATCGGCAAAGGCGAGACGGTGGCGCTCGTGGGCGAGTCCGGGTCTGGAAAGAGCGTCTCGGCTCTTTCGATCATGCGGCTGCTGCCCTATCCGGCCGCATCGCATCCCGGCGGCGAAGTGCTGTTCGAAGGGCGGGATCTGCTTAAGGCGTCTGAGAAGGAGATGCAGGCCTTTCGGGGCAACCGCATCTCGATCATCTTTCAGGAGCCGATGACGTCTCTCAATCCGCTGCACTCCATCGAGAAGCAGGTCGGGGAGGTGCTGAGAGTCCATCGCGGACTCGACGAAAAGTTGGTCCGCGACCGTGTCGTCGAACTGTTGCGCAAGGTGGGCATCCGCGATCCCGAAACCCGTCTCGGGGATTATCCGCATCAGCTCTCGGGCGGGCAGCGCCAGCGCGTGATGATCGCCATGGCACTTGCCAACGAGCCCGATCTCCTGATTGCGGACGAACCCACGACGGCCCTCGACGTCACCATCCAGGCTCAGATTCTGGAGCTTCTGGCGGAGCTGAAGGCGGAACTCGGGCTATCGATGCTGCTCATCACCCACGATCTGGGAATCGTGCGCCGTATGGCCGATCGCGTGTATGTCATGCGCCACGGCGAGATCGTGGAGGAAGGGACGACGGAGACGATCTTTTCCGAGCCGAAGCATCCCTATACGCGGCATCTGATCGAAAGTGAGCCCAAGGGGCGCGCTTCGCCTGCACCGGCGCATGCCCCGACGCTCGTCGCGACGGACAACTTGAAGGTCTGGTTCCCGGTGAAGCGCGGGTTCATGCGGCGAACGGTCGATTACATCAAGGCGGTCGACGGCGTTTCGCTGAAACTGCGGGAAGGCGATACGCTTGGTGTGGTGGGGGAATCCGGATCGGGCAAGACAACGCTCGGTCTGGCGATCCTGCGGCTCATCTCGTCGGAAGGTCCGATCGTCTATTGTGGCCGGCCGATCGACGGTCTCAACTCGAAGGAGATGCGGCCGCTGCGCAAGGAGATGCAGATCGTCTTCCAGGACCCCTACGGATCGCTGTCGCCGCGCCTGTCCATTTCGCAGATCATCGAAGAAGGACTTCAGATTCTGACGCCGGATCTCACCTACGAGCAGCGCAGAGATCGCGTCCGGCACGCCCTGAAGGAGGTCGGTCTCGATCCGGAGTCGCTCGATCGCTATCCGCACGAGTTCTCGGGCGGTCAGCGCCAGCGCATCGCCATTGCCCGCGCGATGGTTCTGGAACCCAAGTTCATCATGCTTGACGAGCCCACCAGTGCGCTCGATCAGAGCGTGCAGGCCCAGATCGTCGATCTCCTGCGGGATCTGCAGAAGAAGCGGAGTCTCGGATACCTTTTCATCAGCCACGACCTGAAGGTGGTCAGGGCGCTCTGCAACGAAGTCATCGTGATGCGGAACGGCAAAGTGGTCGAGACCGGGACGGCGGAAGAGATTTTCACGAGCCCGAAGGAAGACTACACAAAGGCGCTGCTTGCGGCCGCCTTTGACCTCAAAGTGGTCAAGCGGGGGGCGACCGCGGTTTAGATGTGCAGGCGCAACCTGCGCAGCCTCTCTAACCGGTTAAGACAGCTTTGCTTGACCTTAAGAGTCCGCGCGGCAATGTGCGGAGCGGCGTGCAGTTCGCCGTTTACGATCTCGTTCTGAGCGGTATCTCCTCGACATGGCCGGAGCCATTCTGAATACGCTGCGTCTGGGCAAGGCCGGGATCGTGCTGGCCAGCCACAGCGTGCGCTTTCTGCCGAAGGATGGGCCGCAGCCCTTGCTTCTAAAACTGGCGCGGCTCGCGACACTGCCCGTCCGCCTCATCGCCGCGCCGTTTCAGTGGGGCACGCCGCGCGACAAGCGCATATCGGCAGCGCTCGCGGCCCTCGGTCCCTCCTACATCAAGCTTGGGCAGTTTCTCGCCACGCGGGGAGACATCATCGGTCCGGAGTTGCAGGCCGATCTCGCGCAACTGCAGGACCGGATGCCGCCCTTCGGCATGGACGAGGCCCGCCGCGCCATCGAAACGTCGCTCGGCGGGAAACTCGAGGACCATTTTGTAGAATTCGGCCCCCCGGTGGCGGCGGCTTCAATCGCACAGGTTCACAAGGCGGTCGTCGTCGATAACGGCGAGCGCCGGACCGTGGCGGTCAAGATTCTGCGGCCTGGAATCGAGAAGCGGTTCCAGCGCGATCTGGACAGCTACTTCTTTGCCGCACGCCTCGTGGAGCGGTGGCATGAGCCGTCGCGCCGGTTGCGGCCGGTCGCGGTGGTCGAGAATCTGGCGCGGACCACGGAACTGGAAATGGACCTGCGGCTGGAAGCGGCCGCCATGTCGGAGATGGCCGAGAACCTCAGCGCGGAGGAAGGGTTCCGTGTGCCGCGTGTGGACTGGCGCCGCACGTCAAAGCGGGTTCTCGTCACGGAGTGGATCGACGGGATTCCGATCGGCGACAAGGCCGCGCTGAAACAAGCCGGGTTCGACATCGACGCGCTTGGAATGACGGTGATCCGTTCGTTCCTCAAGCATGCGATGCGAGACGGTTTCTTCCATGCGGACATGCATCAGGGGAACCTGTTCGTGGATAAATCCGGCACCGTCGTCGCTGTCGATTTCGGCATCATGGGCCGGCTCGGCATGCGCGAGCGCCGTTTTCTTGCCGAGATCCTGCACGGGTTGATCACGCGGGATTACCGGCGGGCGGCGGAGGTTCACTACTGGGCGGGGTATGTTCCGCCGCATCATCCCGTCGAGGTCTTCGCCCAGGCCCTGCGCGCGATCGGAGAACCCATTCACGGCAAGACGGCATCGGAGATTTCGATGGCCGACCTGCTTGGCCAGCTTTTCGCCTACACCGACGTTTTCGACATGCAGACGCGACCAGAACTCATTCTGCTGCAGAAGAGCATGGTGATCGTCGAGGGCGTGGCGCGTGGACTGAACCCGTCGCTCAACATGTGGGTGGCGGCC
>JBLMYE010000290.1:0-5542 GCA_050258115.1 Deltaproteobacteria bacterium
GGCCATACGAGCCGGCAAATCCTTAAAGAATGCGGCGACTTCGGCTGATATCCCGCTTGCGGCATAGGCTTCGCGGACGCGGACAATGTCCTCCTCACGCGCCTGTTGAACGACCTTCAAGCGCGTCTTCAAGTTGCCGGGGAGCAGGCTGAGAGCCGGTGGGACGGTATCGGAGAAATAGCGCGCGCCCTGGCTGCCGCCAAAGACGAGCAGGTGGAACGGGCCGTCCGGCGCGAGCGCGGGATAGGGTGCCGAAGCCGCCTGGAGAACGATCCCGCGGACAGGATTGCCCGTGAAATGCGACTTGGCCAGCAGCGGACCATCGAGAAATTTCGTCGTCTCGAACGACGTCGCAATGGCATCGACGCGGCGCGCGAGCATTTTGTTGGCGCGGCCCAGGACCGCGTTCTGCTCGTGCAACATCGTCGGAATCGCGAGGTGTCGTGCGGCGAGAAGCGGCGGAAAAGATGGGTAGCCGCCAAAACCGACCACGACGGCGGGCTGCACCTGTTTCATGATCTTGCGGGCGGCCAAGATGCCGCGCGCGAGCGTGACGCCGGTTCGTGCCACGGCAACCGGCGATTTCGAGGCCAACGTCGCGGATGGCACCTGATGCACCGCCCGTGCAGGAAATCCCGTCCCATACCGGTCGCCGCGCATGTCGGTCATGAGGTCCACCGTAAAGCCCCGGCGGCCCATTTCTTCGGCCAGGGCAAAGGCCGGGAACAGGTGTCCCCCGGTCCCCCCGGCGGCCAGCATGACGGTTCGGTTGCGGGTCATTGGTCGTCCGTTATTGTGGTCGATCGGGGGTCTTGGCAGTCAAAGACGGCCGTTTCTGGTCCGGTTCGGGGATGCGATCAAGCGGCGCGGCGGCGTGTCAGTGCCAGCAAGAGGCCGAGGGTGATGGAAATGGCCAGCGTTGATGATCCGCCCGCCGAAAGGTAGGGCAGCGTGATGCCCTTGGCGGGAAGCAGGCCGACGTTCACGCCCATGTTGAAAAGGGCCTGCAGCCCGAACACGAGAGCCAGTCCGATGATGCCGAGCTTGGTGGCAAGGTCGCGCTCCTGCCCGGCGCGGTAGAGCGCGCGAAGGACAATGAAGGCGAACAGAAGGACGATCGCGAGGCAGGCGATGGCGCCGTACTCCTCCGCGATGACGGCGAAGATGAAGTCGGTGTGGGCGTCAGGAAGGGATGTCTTGATGGTTCCCTCTCCCGGACCACGGCCGAAGAAGCCCCCTTGGGTAAAGGACTGCAGCGCGCGGTCGATCTGGCTGTTGTCGCCCGGTGCCGGATCGAGAAACCGATCGATGCGCGCCTGCACATGCGGAAACGCGACATAGGCGCCGACGATGCCACCCAGGCCCAGCGCGACGATCGCTGCGGCGTAGATCAGCGGCTGCCCTGAAACGAAGAACAGCGCGCCCCAGACCAGACTGAGCAGCAGCGTCTGCCCCACGTCGGGCTGGAGCACCAGGAAGCAAGCCACCAGCGCGTAGAGACCGATCGCCAGCCACAGCCCCGGCATATCCGGCCGCGCACGCGCCTCGGCGAGCAGCCACGCTGAAACGACCACGAAGGCCGGCTTCATGAATTCGGACGGTTGCACCGAGTGCCCGGCGATAGACAGCCAGCGGCGGGCGCCATTGATTTCCTGCCCCGTAAAATGCACCGCGACGAGGCCAGCAAGCACGACGAACAAAAGAGCGATTGAGAACCGGCGCGCTTCGCGCGGCGTGAAAAATGAAAGGACTACAAGGATCATCGCCCCGAGGGCCGAAAAGAGCACCTGGCGCTCGACGAAGTGATAGGCCGAAAAGCCCTTCTTCAGGGCAACGGCCGGACTTGCTGCCAACGAGAAAATGAGACCGGCACCGATCAGAATGAAGATCGCGATGAGAAGCACATGATCGACCGTGAACCACCAGCCGGCCAGTCGGCTGCGGTCTTCGCGGGAAAAAGTCATGGCGCCGCGCGGCGCGCGATTTCCGCGGCCACGAGCCGGCGGAAATAATCGCCCCGCTCCTCGAAGTTCTTGAACTGGTCGTAGGATGCGCAGGCGGGCGACAGCAGAACGACGCTCTCCGCGGCACCCGACGCGAGGGCATCCTGCGTCGCCCTGGCGACGGCGACATCCATGGTTCCGCACGTTTCGAACGATACGTCGGAGCCGAGCGTGGCGGCGAATTCATCCGTTGCGGCTCCGATGAGGTAAGCCTTCGCGATGCGCGGGAAAAAGGAGCGGAGTCCTTCGATGCCCCCTTCCTTGGCCTTGCCTCCGAGAATGACGTGAATGCCACTTGGCCATGCCGCCAACGCCTTTGCCGTGCTCTCTGCGTTCGTGGCCTTGCTGTCGTTGATGAAGAGCGTATTGCCCAGCCGGCCGAGCTGCTCCATGCGGTGGGCGAGACCGGGATAGGTCGACATGTAGGGAGTGATCTCGTTGTCGAAGAGCCCCGCAAGCCGCAGCGCGCCGTAGGCAGCGCACGCGTTCTCGCCATTGTGACGGCCGCGCAAGGAGGGCACGCCCGCAAGATCGGCCACGGGTTCGCCATGGTAGTAGACGACGGAACCCTGATAGGTGATGTCGGCGCTGGTCAGCGTCGACGCCGTCAACAGCCGCTTGCCGGCAGCCAGATATTTGTCGGCGACGGCGCGGGTCCAATCATCATCGATGACCACCGCGGCCGCATCGGCGCCGGCGACGAGACGCTCCTTCACGCGCGCATAGTTCTCCATCGTCCCGTGCCGGTCGAGATGATCGGGCGTGACGTTCAGAAGTACGCCGACGCTCGGGCGGATGGAGGGAGCGAGGTCGATCTGGAACGACGAGCACTCGACGACGTAGAAGCGCTCCGGCTGGAGTGGTTCGAGGGTGAGTATCGCACGGCCGATGTTGCCGCCCAGTTGAACATCGCGGCCGGCCTCCTTCAGGATGTGTGCGATCAGAGCCGTCGTTGTCGACTTTCCGTTCGTTCCCGTGATGGCGATGAATGGGGCTTGCGGGCAGATGGCAGCGCGTTCGCGGCAGAAAAGTTCGATGTCGCCGATGACTTCGACACCCGCCGCTTCGGCCTTGCCGACCGTCCAATGCGGCTCGGGATGGGTGAGAGGAACGCCCGGCGCCAGGATCAACGCGGCAAAGCGCGACCAGTCTTCGCGAAAGAGATCGACCAGAGGTACGCCGGCATCGGTCGCACCTTTTCGTCCCGCCTCGCTGTCGTCCCATGCCGCGACGCGGGCGCCGCCTTCCATGAGCGCATGGACTGTCGCGTTGCCCGATGCACCGAGCCCGAACACCGCAACGTCGAGACCGGAGAAGGTGGTGATCGGTATCATCAAGCGGGCTCGCTCAGCGCAGTTTCAAAGTGGCGAGGCCGGCCAGCGCGAGGATGACGGAGATGATCCAGAAACGCACGACAACCGTGCTCTCCTGCCATCCCTTCTGCTCGAAATGATGATGCAGCGGCGCCATCCGGAAGACGCGTTTCCCGGTCAGTTTGAAGGACACGACCTGAATGACGACGGAAAGCGTTTCGAGCACGAACAGCCCTCCTACGATAGCGAGAACGATTTCGTGTTTGGTCGCGACGGCAATTGCACCCAGCGCCCCGCCGAGCGCGAGTGAACCCGTATCGCCCATAAAAATCATCGCGGGTGGGGCGTTGAACCAGAGGAAGCCCAGTCCGGCGCCGATCAGAGCACCGCACACGACGGCCAGTTCGGCGGTGCCGGCGACGTAGTGGATCTGGAGATGGGTCGCAAACTTTTCCGAACCGATCAGATACGCGATCAGGCCGAAAGTGGCGGCTGCGATCATCACGGGAACGATGGCGAGTCCATCAAGCCCGTCGGTGAGGTTCACCGCGTTTCCAGCACCCGCAATAACCAGCATGCCAAACAGCACGAAGGCAGGGCCAAGGTAGATCAGGGTATCCTTGAAGAAGGGAACGGCCAGTTGGCCGGCCAATGCCGGCGTAGAGAGGGACATGATGGCCCATGCGGCGAGCGCGGCGACGATCAGCTCGATGCCGAGCCGCGCCTTGCCGCCAAAGCCGCTCGCGTGCTGCTTCGTCACCTTCAGATAGTCGTCGTAGAAGCCGATGGCGCCGTACGCCAGCGTGACGCCAAGCACGATCCAGACATAGAGGTTCGACCAATCCGACCACATCAGAGTGGAGAAGGTGACGCTGGCCAGGATCATCAGGCCGCCCATCGTCGGCGTTCCGCGCTTGGCGAGATGGCTCTTGGGCCCATCGTCGCGGATCGGCTGTCCCTTGCCCTGCTTCAACCGCAGGACATCAATGATCGCCGGGCCGAACAGCATCACGAACAAAAGCGCCGTGAAGATTGCCCCGCCGGTGCGAAAGGTGATGTAGCGGAAGACGTTGAGCAGACCGATCTGGTCGCTGAACTGCCCCAACTCGTAGAGCATGCGTCTTGTCTCCCCCTCCCCCTGGCTCCGGCGCGGCCGGGCGCTGGCAACCTTTAACCTAGTCCGGCGGGCGTGTCTCTGCCGCGGCGGTGCGGCCGATCTTTGTCAGGATGGCTGCCACGAGCGGCGCCATTCTCGATCCGTTCGAGCCCTTTATCATCACCACATCGCCCGGTCCGAGAGCGTCCAGCAGGCTTTTTTCCAGTTCGGCGGCAGAGCTTGCCCAAGCCCCGCGCCGGTCCGGCGGCACCCGGGCATAGAGTTCGGCCATTTGCGGACCAGCCGCGAAAACGAGATCGACGGCTGCTTCGTCGATCGCCTCCCACAGTCCGGCGTGCAACGCCGGTCCGTCCGGTCCCAGTTCCAGCATGTCGCCCAGGACCGCGATGCGGCGAGGATAGTCGCTGCGCGGCAACGACGGAAGCACGGACAAGGCGGCCCGCATCGAGGCGGGATTGGCGTTGTAGCTTTCGTCGATGACGAGAATTTCACCGCCCGGAACAGGAAGCCGCGTGCGACAGCCGCGCCCCGGCGGAGGCGCAAACGCGGCGAGGGCCGCGAGGCCGCGGGGCGTGTCGGCACCTGCGGCATCGAGCGCTCCCGTCACGAACAGCGCATTCATCAGCATGTGCATGCCGACCGTACCGATCGAGAACGAGACGTTACCGCGGCGACCGGCGCGCACGGCTTCTCCCTCGCTCACCGTGGCCGTCATGCGATGGCTCGCGAGCGCGACCACGTCGTCGACGCCATAAGTCGCGGCGGCTTCGAGTGGACTCAAATCCTTTGTGACGCCGGTGACATGCGCCCGGCGCGCGCGGGCCGCGCCGATGAGCCGTGGCGCGTGCCGGTTGTCGAGATTGATGATGGCGGAGCCGCCGGGATCGAGGCCGAGGAAAATCTCCGCCTTTGCATCGGCGATCCCCTCCTCGTTTGCGAAGTTTTCGATATGTGCGTTGGCCACGACGGTGACGAGTGCCACATGCGGCCGCACCATTCCTGTCAGCGGCGTGATCTCTCCTGCATGGTTCATTCCTATTTCAAAGATTGCATACCGCGTATCAGCGGGCATGCGGGCCAGCGTCAGCGGAACGCCCCAGTGGTTGTTG
>JBLMYE010000291.1:0-7910 GCA_050258115.1 Deltaproteobacteria bacterium
GCTCTGTTTGGAGACCGGATTCGGCATGGAAGCAACCCGGCCGTTCTGGAACTGGCGGTCCGCTTCGAAGAAACGCGCATGATCGAGGGGTTCGACGATTGGATCGAACAACTGCGCACCAACTTCTCGGAGTTGGAGAGCCTGCTCGGCGAAAAGGTCTCCGTCGTCACCCCCGAAAACGCGGCAGCATATCGGCATGTGTTTCGGGGGCGCGACCTGCAGGCTCTGGCGAACGGTAAAGTTCGTGTGATGCTGGCAATGGGCGACCGCACACCAGCCCCGCGCGATGCTGCTGTGCACAACCATGGCGCCCTTCAGCCAAAGCATTCGTCATTGCTGGCCGCCGCCCTCGGCTGGCTTTCACTGCGCTCGGCCGGCGCGCACTGAAAATCCATTGAAATGACCCGTTTAGCGTACCGCGAGGATCGACCCCGGGGCGTGCTCTTCATTGCGATCGGCGCAGGATTGGCCTGGGCGTAGAGGCACTTCGCACTGCAATATCGGACTAGCAAAAAATTCGCGGTTCCGACCGTCGATTGATACCGATCAACTGAAGCCGGCTTCCGTCTGCTCATAAAGTTCAGGTGCGGTTTCAACGCACAGAGGTCATAGTAACGCAGCGTCAATTGCCCGGAGGCGTGTAACATGAGCGTAGCGGGATACCCTGCTTTCGGGCTGCGTCAGCGAAGCCTGGCCGTTCGCGGCGCCAGACAGCAGCCGCGCACCTGCCGGCCATCACAGGACCGCGGACCACGCCAGACGGCGTTGGCAAACGTAATCGAGAACACCGTTGTTCCCCGCCTCGTTGCGCACCATGCATCGAGGGCCCAGTGCGATTTCGCGCCTGAGGTTGCCGCGTTCACGACGGCCCTGCTCGACCCCGATCCGGCGCTCGCCCGTACACATTTTCTGGCACTTGTCGACCAGGGCCTGGCGATTGATCTGCTGTTCGACAGCCTGCTGGCGCCCGCTGCGGCGCGCCTCGGGTCGATGTGGGATAGAGACCAGATCGAGTTCCTCGAAGTGACGCAGGCAATGCATCACATCCAGCAGATCATCCTCAGCGAAGCCACGGCGTTCTATGCGGACGGATCACTGACCGGAGTCCAACGGCATATCCTTCTGGTGACCCTGCCGGAGGAGAGCCATCGCCTCGGCCTCTGTCTCTTGCGTGCTCACCTGTGGCGCGAAGGATGGTCGGTCGATTTCCGCGAACCGAAGTCGCTATGGGATCTTCAGGATCTGGTTCGGAGCGAGCCGTATGACGCGCTCGGCATATCGGCGACGCGAATAGCCGATCCTGCAACACTGGCGTACGCCCTGCACCGCGTACGCAAGACATCCTGCAACAAGAAGCTCGTCATCATGGCGGGCGGCCGGGCCTTCAATACCGATCCGTCGCTCTCAACGGCAGTCGGAGTCGATGCAACAGCGGTCGGCGGCCGGGAGTGCATCGCCCTGCTGCGCAGGTTCTTCGACGGAACGTCAGCACAAGTCTACTGACCCGCCCGGCCGTAATTTATAACCCCGCGGGCGCCTCAGGCCGGTGCAGCCGTGACTGCGCACCGGCCTAAGTCGTCTGAACGACGGTCACCCACGCCCTAGTAGCAGGGCGGCAACGGCGGATAGCCACACCGGGGACCGTAGTAGTACGGCGCGGCGACCGCCGCGCCGAAAGCAGCACCCCGATACCAGGCTGCCCGATAGGCTGTGCGTCGTGCAACTCCCGCAAACGAAAACGGAGTGAGGGGCCGCCCGATAATGTCGATGAAGATCGAGGCCGCCCCGTCGGCGCCGGCGATGTCGCCTTCCAGAACATCGACCTCGAAAGTCAGCTGATCACCCTCGAGTTTCGGTGAACGCATCACGATGACGGCGTCCTTGACGGTCTGCCCATCCTTGCTGAATACCGACAGCGTGGCATTGGGCGGATCTTTGGCGAAACTGTCCTTGGTCTCTTCCGAGGGCGACCATTCCTGCAGAAGCTCGCTCGTCGCGGCGTGGCCGGCAGCGCGCACCGGCCGATCTGCAAACACGATCGAGTTGGGTGAAACGCCCGTCAACACAAGGCGGTTACCCTGAAGCGTGGCGCCCTTCGCGTTCATGACGATGAGTGACGGAACGACCTCGGGGCGCGCCTCTCCAATCGTCTTCTGAAGCGGCACATGCTTGCTCACCGTGGAAGCATTCTGGGCGTGGGCCAACCCAGGAAGACCTAACACTCCAACCGTCAGGCATGTCAGCACGAAGCGAGAGTTAAACATCAGGGCGCTCCATTATTGGGAAACGTCTTAAATTTCTTCAAGGAATTGCAGCCCATCCACCGCGAGGCCTCTACTGGAGGCACTCGCGCATGAAGATGATCCGCTGAATGGGGCCAAGCTTCTGGGCGTCGGCTTTTTGACTGCACTCCTGACGCTTCTCCAGCCTGCCTTCCAGCTTCTGCACCAGCGACAGATCCTCCGAAACGGGCCCGTCCGCCGAAGCTCTTTTTGCCCCTTCGAGCTTCTGGATGTCTTCCGGCGTGAGTTGCGGACGATCAACCTTGATCGTCAGCTTGTCGAGCTTCGACGTGAGCGGGAAGGGCGGGCGGTAATCAGCATCATTCACACCCGTCAACGTATCGGAACCGATGTCGAAACTCTCATCCCACTGCAGGATCATCGGCAGTGTCTTCGGCATGGCCTTGGTATCGACCACCTTGCCATCGACTTTGAGCACTCCCGTGCCCGGCCGGCCGACGCCGCTGAAATTGTTGAACGCCAGCGTGCCTGCTCCCAGCCCCTCATACTTGAAGTCAAACTCGATCGTATGCTTGCCGGGGGTAAGGGGGTCCGATCCCTGCCACTTTAAGCGCTCGAGATCCACGAGGTTCCACAGGAAAACGGGTTTACCGTTGAGGATGTAGAAACCGTACCCGGCGAAGCGGCCGCCGGAGGTCAGGATCATGCCGTCTCCGCCGCTCTGAGGAACGTCAACTTCAGCCGTGATCGTATAGGAGGTGTTCAGCAGGACCGGCGAGTCCCCCTGCGGCAGCCCCGTCATCGGCGACGTGTACACGAATTCAGTTCGACCCGACGTGATGTTGGGCCGCGGCGCCACGATCCGTGCCGCGACGGACGCATCCATCGGAAAAACGTTGTATTTCTTGGCGTCCGCAACGAATTTTTTCTTCAGAGCCTCGACCTTGTCCGGATACTTCGCCGCCAGATCGGTGGACTGGGTGAAATCCTCGTTCAGGTTGTAGAGTTCGAGCACCTGGTTATCGAGCGGATTGGGATTTGCTGGCCCAAAGGCTTCCCACGGAGCGCGGTTGACTTTCGTGCTCAGAAACCAGCCGTCGTCATAGAGAGCCCACTGTCCCATCATCTCAAAGTACTGAGTCGTGTGCCTCGACGGCGCCTTGGCATTGGCCGCGTCGAAGGTATAGGCGAAGCTCGTACCCTCGATAGGTTTCTGCTTGATTCCGTCCACAGTGTCGGGCGCCTGAATGCCCGCGGCTTCGAGAATTGTGGGCAGCACGTCGATGACGTGAACGAACTGCTCGCGCAAGGCGCCTTTATCCTTGATCCGGGCCGGCCACGAAACGACCATGTTCTGGTTGATGCCGCCCAGCGCGGACGCGTTCTGCTTGAACCACGAGAATGGTGTATCGAACGCCCACGACCAGCCGGCTGACATGTGGTTGTAGGTCTGGTCGGTGCCCCAGACATCGTAGAACTTCAACTGCACTTCCGCGGGCAGCTTGTTGAGGCCATTGAAGAAGGCAACCTCGTTGGGAGTGCCGAGTGGACCACCCTCGGCACTCGTTCCGTTGTCACCGTTGATGTAGATAACCAGCGTATTATCCAGACGGCCGATATCCTCGAACGCTTTGATGACGCGCCCGATCTCGTGGTCGTTATAGGCAGCATAGGCCGCGAACACCTCAACCTGCCGGATGAACAGCTTCTTCTCGTCTGCCGACAGTTCATCCCAGGGCTTCAGCAATTCCTTCGGCCAGGGGGCGAGAGTCGCATTCCGCGGGATGACACCGAGCCGCTTCTGATTTTCGAAAATGCGCTCGCGAACTTTCTCGTATCCGTCATCGAAGAGCTTCATGTCGTGGATCTTGTCGACCCACTCCTTGGTCGGATGATGCGGAGCGTGCGTCGCTCCAGGGGCGTATTTGATGAATATCGGCTTTTCCGGCTGGATCTGATGCATCCGGTTCATGTAATCGATGGCGTCATCCGCCATGGCCGTGACCAGATTCCAGCTTCCTGGCGCTGCGCCGTCGAAAGGATAAATCTGCGTCGTGTTGCGGAAGAGATTGGGCTGCCACTGATTGGCATCGCCGCCGACGAAACCGTAGAAATACTCAAAACCCATCCCCACCGGCCATTGGTCGAATGGGCCGGACTGGCTCGCCTGGAATGCCGGCACATTGTGATCCTTGCCGAACCATGACGTCGAGTAGCCGTTGTCGCGCAAGATGCGCCCGATCGTGGCCTCGTCTCTACCGATAATACTATTGTAGCCTAGAAATCCCGTCGACTGTTCGGAGATCACGCCGAAGCCTGCCGAGTGGTGATTGCGCCCCGTGATCAGTGCGGCGCGCGTCGGCGAACAGAGCGCCGTTGAGAACATCCGGTTGTAGCGCAGGCCTTGCTCGGCGACGCGATCCATCGTGGGCGTAGGAATGACGCCTCCGAAGGTGCTCGGCACGCCAAACCCTGCATCGTCTGTAATGATGAGAAGGACGTTCGGCGCTCCCTTGGGCGGCACGACCCGCGCAGGCCACCAGGGCGTGGATTGAAGGGCTTCCGGCTTGACGACCCCACCGAAAGCGGGATCAGGTGGCGGGAGCTGCTTTCCGCTGATCGGCGCCGTTGCGCTTGCCGAACCGAGAGTGCCGTTTACCTGCTGCGCGGAGGCCTGGTGGGCGCAGGTGACGAGAACCAGAATTGCAGAAATCGCGGACGCTACGCTTTTCATAACAGCTCATCCAAAAAAACGGCCGAAAATACTCTGCCCGGCCGGCCAATCGCTTATTTCTCAAAAAACTAATCTAGCATATGAAAGAGCGCTAAGACCTTGCAGTAACGGACATAGACAAATGACTTTGTCCTCAATTCGCCAAGTCACGCGCCGGCGGCCGGCGAAGCCAAAAGGCGCGGGGCCTCACATGAAACGCTTCCTGCCCTGGGTCGGAGAGTCCATGAGCAGTCCAGGCGAAGTCAGCGTCGGACCGATCGCGTCACTTGCAGGTCTGTTGAATGAACTTGGCTGCAGACCAGCGAAAGTCTTCGCCGACGCTGGAATTGATCCGAGGCTCTTTGAAAAACCCCAGAACCGCCTGCAACTGACCGAAGCCGGACGCTTGATGGTACATTGCGCAAAGATTACGAAATGCCCGCATATCGGAATCCTGTTGGGACAGCGCTTCCAGCTCCAGGACCTGGGTCCGCTGGCACACCTGCTTCGCAATTCCGCGACAGTGGGTGACGCGCTGCGCAGCCTCGTTCTCCACCTCCACTGGCACGACCGCGGCGCCGTCCCGATATTCAAGTCAGTTTCAGATTCGGCCGTTCTTCTCGGCTATGCCGTATATCGCCCCCAGACCCCCGGCATCCCGGAGATTTATGATGTCGCCATAACGGTCGCGCTCCGCATCATGCAGGAGTTATGCGGTCCAGGGTGGAAACCGAAGCGGGTGCAATTCGCCTACCGCAAACCTACGGCGACCCAAGCTTATCATGATCTTTTTCATGCGCCGGTTCAGTTCAATTCAGAGGTATCCGGCGTTATCTTTGCCTCCCATAGCCTGGGCCAGGCCATAAAGGGGGCAGATCCCTTTCTGCATCGCCTGCTCACCGAAGCCTTGCAGGACGAAGCTGCCTCGAAGATGAGTTTCGGCGAGCAGGTTCAAGAGGTACTCTATCAGATGGTGCTCGGCGGAAACTATTCGACGAATTCAGTCTGCAGCCTCTTTGGCCTGCACGAGAGAACATTGCGACGGCGGCTCGCCGCCGAGGGGTTGCAACTCCACGATCTCGTCCGCGATACACGGTTCGAACTGGCGAAGCTCATGCTTGAACAAACCGACCGGCCTGTCACCGATGTTTCAGCAGCGCTCGGCTATGAAGACCCGAATGCGTTTTCGCGCGCCTTTCGCAGTTGGGCGGGTCAAAGTCCGAGGCAGTGGCGAAACCGGTGGCGGCAGGCGCGATCATGATCAGGATCATGCCGGTAGAACCGCGATTCATCGCACCGTATCTCATGAACGCCATTAAGCTCCTCACTCGCAGAGGCATCGGCGCCGCAGCCGCGGCCATCCTCTGCGCATCGTCGGCGACCATTGCCACTGCAGACGACAGCAAAGAAGGAGCCCCCACTTTCGTCGGTTCGAATGCCTGCCGCGCCTGCCACACGCAGGAATTCAAGAACTGGTCTTCGTCCCACCATCATGCGGCGATGCAGCCGGCGAACGCCGAGACCGTGCTCGGAGATTTCAATGGCACAATATTCACCGAAGAGGGCGTCACGAGCACATTCTTCAAGAAGGACGGCCGCTTTTTTGTGCAGACAGACGGTCCTGACGGACGGCTGGGGGAATTTGAAATTCGCTACACCTTCGGTTTCAAGCCCCTCCAGCAGTATCTGATCGAACTGCCCGGCGGCCGCCTCCAGGCCCTCGGCATCGCATGGGATAGCCGTCCGAAAAGCGACGGCGGTCAGCGCTGGTACCACCTCTATCCTGGCCGGAACCTGAAGCCCGGCGATCCTCTCCATTGGACGGGCATCGATCAGAACTGGAACTACCAGTGCGCGTGGTGCCACTCGACCAATCTGCAGAAAAACTATGATAGCAAATCTCGAACGTTCCAGACCTCCTGGTCCGAGATCAACGTCGGCTGCGAAGCCTGCCACGGCCCTGCCTCTGGTCATGTCGCCTGGGCGACGAAGGGGCGGACAACGAATGATGAATCGCAAAACAAGGGTTTTGCGATGCAATTCGACGAGCGCCGCGGTGTCTCATGGCAAATGGCAGAGACGGGACAAGCCGCTCGCTCCGTCCCAAGAACGACCTCCAAGGAGATCGAGACATGCGCTCAATGCCATTCCCGGCGCCAGCAGATTTCATCTGACCCCAAGGATCTGCGCGCGCTTCTCGACGCCTTCCGTCCGGCCACTTTGGATAATGGCCTATATCATGCCGATGGCCAGCAACGCGACGAGGTCTATAATTATGGCTCCTTCCTGCAAAGCAGGATGCACGAAGCCGGCGTGACCTGTTCGGATTGCCACAACCCACACAGCGGCAAACTCGTCATCGAAGGAAACGGTTTATGCGGCCAGTGTCACGCTGCCGCGCGTTTCGATACGCCGTCCCATCACCATCACCCGGCAGACAGTGCAGGCGCCCGATGCACCTCCTGCCATATGCCGACCACGACCTACATGGGCGTCGACGCGCGTCATGACCATTCCATGCGCATACCCAGACCCGATCGCTCTATTCTTTTGGGAACGCCGAACGCATGTACGCAGTGCCACACCGGCAAGAGTGCTGTGTGGGCCCGCGACGCCGTACGCTCCTGGTACCCCTCGCCAAAGCCGGGAGCGCAGGATTTCGCCGAAGCTTTCGACCTTGCCGACCGCCAGGCCCCGGGCGCGATCCCGGCCCTGCTCAAAATTGCCGCCGCACCATCGTCCTCAGCTATCGCACAAGCGAGCGCTCTCTCGCGTCTCGCACGCATGCCGGCGCAGGACGCCATCGCCGTCGCGTCGGAAAAGTTGCAGGCCAAGGAGCCGCTCGTCCGCCTCTCGGCCATCTCTGTGATTGAAGCGGCGGATGCCGCGACCCGTGTTCGGCTTCTCGCACCCCTGCTGAACGATCCCTCGCGGCTCGTCCGCATGGAGGCCGC
>JBLMYE010000292.1:0-5271 GCA_050258115.1 Deltaproteobacteria bacterium
CGCGCACGCGGCGCAGATCGTAGATGAGAAGCAGAATGAAGCCGGCGGCTAGGATCGCCAATGCCGCCGCCGGATCGATGAAGCTCACTGCGAACGCAATAAGTGCGGGCATGACACTCGCCAGGAACCCGGGGCCGCTTCCGTCTTCACGCGTCATCTCGAGCCCCCACTGCACGCCGCCCATGAAGCTCAGAATGATCACACCGTAGGAGATGAGAGCGCGCAGCGCAGTGGCTGCATCGATGCCGGCGCCCCCGTTTGCGACGACGAGTGCAGCCAAAGTGGCGAAGGGGATAACTCCGGCCCAACCGAGCCAGAATGCCGGAGAGGGTATTTCTTTCATCGATCTTCCCCGGATGGCCTAGACAGACCGGCGTGGAACGGGCGTCGGTGCCGTAACGCCCATTGAAACGTAGACGCTCATCAGTTCATCGACGCCGCCCTCAGCTGGACGTATCCAGGATTGGGGAACATAGATCAGAGCACCTCCAACCGGCACCGGTGCCGATGGAACGAGAATGCCGACGTACTCGTGATCGCCGATCGCAACACTCTTCGGAGAGGGCAAGAGCGCCAGAACCGCAGCACTCGGTTCACCACCGAAGAAACACCAGACCGGCGTCATGCTCTTGAGATCGCCGCCGTTCTTGTCCGTGTCGACGATTGACGTAAACCGCTTCGACAGATCGTAAACGCTGCCGATGATCGGGATGCGCGACATGGCGCTGTCCATCAACTGCGTGACCGCGTCACCGATGCGCGTCTCGAACAACAATCCCAAA
Organism: Deltaproteobacteria bacterium; assembly: GCA_050258115.1. Classification (GTDB taxonomy): domain Bacteria; phylum Pseudomonadota; class Alphaproteobacteria; order Rhizobiales; family Hyphomicrobiaceae; genus JAGVSR01. Next base: position 783 of record JBLMYE010000292.1, read on the forward strand.
ACGTAGATGGCGGCGAGCAGTGCAAGCAGACCAATGACGTAGGGTGCGAAGGATTGCGCGCCGACGCCGATCCCCAGCGACACCAGGAGCTGGCCGAAGCTGCTGTTGGGGCCGACATACTGGTTCAGAACAGCCACGACCCAGCCGGTCACGGCCACCGTGAGAATGAGTGGAAGCAGGGCCAACAGCCCGGCCAGAAACACCCGTGCGATACGGCTCATGATTCCCGATCCCCCAGTTTCCGCGCGACCGCGCACATACTCTCACCGATCAGCCGGGTGATTGACCATTCCGATTTGCATCGCTCTGTGGCATTCTGCCACGCAAATCCATGGGCAATCGGCGCACCGGGGCGAACATGAAATCCGCGACTTTTTCCGGCAAGAGCGACCCCGTCGTGCGTACCGTCAGCGTCCAGGACGTTAAAGACGCGCTTCGCCTCGGCATCGCGGATTTCCGCCGGGCTCCCCGGCACGGGCTTATCCTGGGCGCCATCTGCGCAGCCGTCGGCAACGCAATCATCGCCCTCCTCTACGTCGCGGGCATGCCGTACCTCGCCTACCCCTTGGGGGCAGGATTCGCCCTCGTCTGTCCCTTTCTCGCAGCTGGACTGTACGAGGTCAGCCGCCGTCTGGAGACCGGCGCGTCACTGAATGCGTCCGACATCTGGAGCACCGTCAGGGCACGAAGTGAGATCCGCTGGATGGGTTTTGCTACCGTCTTCATCCTCATCATGTGGATGTATCAGGTGCGCTTCCTAATGGCCCTGTTTCTTGGCTACAGCGGCATGATGGCGACGCTCACCGAGTTCCTTCACGTCGTGCTGACGACGTCCCAGGGCCTCATTTTCCTCGTCATCGGCAACATCGTCGGCGCCATTCTTTCGACGATCCTTTTTTCGATCTCCGTCGTCTCGTTTCCGCTCGTTCTCGATCGCGAAGTGGATTTCGTAACCGCTATGATCACCAGCGTGAAGTCTGTGGCGATGAACCCGGGCCCGATGGCATTCTTCGCCGCCATCATCGTCGTGTCGCTCTTCCTTTCGGCTCTTTCGGGTTTTCTCGGGCTGCTGATCGTGCTGCCCGTGCTCGGACACGCGACCTGGCATCTCTATCGGCGCGTGATCGCACCCTGACGACCGATGGCGCGTCCGGCCGCCCGGCGGGCGGCGTTGATCACCCGAACGTGGGGCCGACAGCGAGACCGATCACTCCCATTCCGATGGCGACAGCGGCAGCGGCCATCATGGGCTTTCCGTATGCCGCTCCTCCCGTCGCCCATCCGATCACGGCTTTTGCAACGGTGTTGACCGCAACCACGATCAGGATCGCATTGGCGGCCAGCGTCACGCTGGCCGGGTCGGACGCGAGACGCGACATGGACAGCGTCATCGCGTCGACGTCGGCAATTCCAGAGAGGGCCGCCAGGACATAGACGCCCTGGCCGCTACCGACGCGGGTCAGCAGTTTGGAAGCGGCCGTAATTGCCGTGAGCATCAGGCCGAACTTGAGCACTGTCGAGAGCTCGAACGGATCGCTCAAGTCGAGGCGGCCGCTGGCTACGTTCTCCTTATCCTGGCGAAAGAGATAGAAGGCGACAGCAATCAGGCCGGCGCCTCCTAGTATGAGCGGAAGCGCGATTTTCGGCAGAACGCTCGTTCCCACCGCCGCAACGACGGCGAGGACGCGGGCCACCATGGTTGCAGAGGAAAAGAGCGCCCCGGCAGAGAGCGGCGCCGCCTTCTCGGGATTTTCCTTCGCCATTTCGCCGAGAGTGACGGTAACGGCGGTGGAGGAGGCCAACCCGCCCGCCACCCCCGTCATCAGGATGCCGGCCTTGTCGCCCGCAGCTTTGATCGCGATGTAGCCGGCGAAAGATATCGCTGCGATCATAACCGTGAGCAGCCACATCTCGAACGGATTGATGGTGTCCCAGGGGTCGACGGTCCGGTCCGGCAGCATCGGCAGCAGGATGAACGACATTGCCGCAAGCAGCAGGAACGAGCGCAGTTCCAACCATGAAATGCGGCCAAGCCAGCCGTGCAGAACGTTCTTGAAGGCAAGCAGCGCAGCAACGGCCACGCCGGTGGCACCGGCGACTGTCATGTCACCCGCAACGGCGAAGGCTCCCAGCCCGAAGACGAGCATCGCTGCGACGACCGTCGTGGCTCCGAATGTACCTTCGGCGGCCGCTTCTCTATATCTGAACAAAAGGATCGTGCCGCTGTAGACGGCGAAGGCCAGTGCGAGCGCGATCAACCCCTCGTTACCGCGACCAACCGCGAGCGCACCCCATACGCCGCCAAGCACGCCTCCAAGCGTGAGGGTCCGCAGACCTGCTGCTCTGTTACCCTCCGGCTCGTTGCGCGATTTCCAGCCGCGCTCGAGGCCGACGATAAAACCAATGGCAAGCGCCACACCGAGGCGTTGGAACAGTTCGAGAGTATCCATGCCGGCCATCGTAATGCGAGCCGCAACAGCGCGAAACGCTGTTGCGGCTCCGAAGTCGATTTTAGAGCAATCATGAGGCCCAAAAAGAAACCGCCGCCCCGGAGGCGGCGGTCCTGAGCGCTACGAGACAGGGGCTCACTCGTTGTCTTCCGACCCGGCGACAACCGCGGCGGGTGCGCCGGCAAGACCCTCGTCGTTATCTTCGCGGCGGGGCCGGCGGACCGGGCGGCGGAGAAACTCCGGCTGCTCATGCGATTCCGACGGCAAACGGTCGCTGACGGGGCGGTCCCGGCGGCGCGGCTGCATGTCGGTCCGGGGTTCGCTGCTGCGGAGGTCTCCACCGGTCTGCTGAGGCCGCTCGAAGCGTTCGGGGCGCTCGCGGTCCAACCGTTGTTCGGAACGCTCGGGACGGTCACCGCGGTCCTGGCGATCGCCACGATCCATTCGTTCGCCGCGGTCGGGACGGTCGCCACGGTCGAAGCGGTCCTGTCGATCCTGACGGTCCCGCCGGTCATAGCTCCCGCGGTCGTTCTGGAACGAACGGTCACGATCCCTGTCGCGCGGACCCTGCGGCTGATGGCGGTGTTCGCCATGTGGACGGTGGGGGCGGTCGTCATAGCGGCGCTCGCCGCCTACTTCCGGCATTCGGGGTTGATCGCCCCCCTGACGGGGCATCATCGGCTGTTCGCCGGACGCTTCGAAGACGTCTTCACCTTCCGCCTCGCCGCCGAAGCCGGGCTCTGAACGTTGTTGAGGGTTGTAACCCCCATTGAAACCGCCCTCGCCCTGGCCGACCTGCTCGCGGTAGGCCATGATGATGCGATTGTAGTGCTCCGCATGCTGGAGATAGTTTTCCGCCAGAACCGGGTCACCGGCAGACTGGGCGTCTCGGGCGAGGGACATGTATTTCTCAGCAATGTGAGCGGGCGTCCCGCGCAGCTTCACATCAGGACCGTTGCTCTCGAAACTCCGCGTCAGCGGGTTCTGGCCTTTGCGCTGTTGATTGTTCTGGTTATTGCGGCCGCGGCCTCTGCGGTTCTGCTGTCCCTGCCTCATGGGCTCCGATCTCAACCTGTGTAACTGTTTAAGGGGTAACGGAATTCATCTTTGCCGGTCCGTTTCACCAGACGCGGCGCACAGTCAATCCATGGCCCACTCACAGCCTTGGACCGTTGGCTGCCGAACCCAAAACAGGTTCTGCACCCGAACACCTCTCGCCTCGCTGCCGTTCTTCAGGTTTCCGCACCTGGAGGCCCCGAGAGAGAACGCACGACTCTGATCAACTGGACAGCTGCGTCATCGTGTCGGAATTGGCTTAATGGCTCCTGCGCCTGCCCTGGCGGCGCTTGCCGGGAGCGGTCGGATCAACGCCGACCATCAGCTCCATCATGGCTCCTGATACTCCGGACCCCCAGACGGCAAGTTGGCCGTGATCTGTCTACCGGACGTATCTCGATGTTGTTGAGACACTACTCCGCCTGCCCGACGATTCCAATAGTTTTCGCGCGCACGGTTAGCGATGTGTCAGCAGTGCCACAGTCCGTTCGTGCCCCCCCAGATCCGATCGCGTCCACGGCGGCCCGGCACGGTTTTCAACAGAAAGAGCGAGGATCCGCGCCACGTCCGAGGCCTGTCCGGCGCCAACTTCCACGGCGATGAGGCCGGCGGGCACCACGGTACCCGCCTTGGCGGCAATTTCCCTGTAAATGGCGAGGCCGTCGGGTCCGCCGTCGAGCGCGACCAGGGGGTCATACTTGCGGACCTCCGGGGCGAGCAGGGCCACGTCGGCGGCAGGGATATACGGAGGATTCGAGACGAGAACATCGAAGGTTTCCTCGATGGACTGAAGCGAACGGGCGATCTCGAACCGGGCGCGGGCGGAGACGCCATTTCGCCTTGCATTCGAGCGGGCAACCTCAAGGGCCGCCTCGGAGATGTCGGTGCCGACGCCGCGGGCAGCCGGCAGCTCGGCAAGCAGCGTCGCGAGAATGCACCCCGAACCCGTCCCGACATCGAGAATACGCAGCGGACGGTCGCGC
>JBLMYE010000293.1:0-11225 GCA_050258115.1 Deltaproteobacteria bacterium
AGAACCCGCGTCACGACAGCCTCGGCACCCTTGATCGTGGTTAATGATGGCGGACGATCATCCGCTATAAACGTGAGTCCTCATTACCATGCTCCCGGTCGCCATGTGTTAAATGCGCCCCTGCAGGAAGCCATTGCGCCACGCGATTTGCAGCACTAGCTAGACGCAGTCCTCAACGGAGACGAACAGAACATGACACGACGGATCTGGCTCGGCGCACTTATCGTCCTGTGGGCACCGGTTTGTGCGATGGCCAACGAATATAAAGCCGGCGGCATCACGGTCGCGCATCCTTGGGCGCGGGCGACCCCGGGCGGAGCGACCGTCGGCGCGGCCTACGTGGAGATCAAGGCGAAAGACGGTGAACCCGACGTCCTCGTCGCGGCGTCGTCCCCGTTGGCCGGGCGGGTCGAGCTCCACACGCACTCCATGGACGGAGGCGTGATGAAAATGCGCCGGCTGGAAAAACTGCCGATCGCCGGCGGAACATCGACCGTCCTGAAGCCCTCCGGCGACCACATCATGCTGTTTGACCTCAAAGAACCCCTCAAGGAAGGGGCCCGGCTGCCCATTACACTCATTTTCGAAAAAGCAGGTCAGGTCAAGATCGAGGCCACGATCGAACCGCCGGGCGCCAAGGGACCGCACGGATTGGATCGTCAACCCGGTGATGACGGCCACTCCGGTCACGACAAGCACTAGGTTGTGCTGACCACGATTGAAACACAAATCGGTTTCAACGGATTTTGCTGTTGTCTTGTCAGAACAGGAAAATTTCCGGGTCCCGGCCTCTTCAAGTGCTTGACATGCGTCAGCGTGTCCAACATCCTCCGCGCCGTCGGGAAAGGACGACCCGATCCGAAAAAAAGAATGGTCCAAGTCTGGGGAGACGGAACGGGGTGGAACTCTTAATCAAGAGTTCCACCCCGCTCTCGTTGTGGCTCTCGAAACGCCGATGCGAGAAAACGCGATCAAGGCCAGAATTGCCGCCGGCGAGCCCGTACTCAACGCGTGGTGCTCCATCGCGAGTTCGCATGTGGCGGAAGCCATCGCCCATCAGGGTGTCGACAGCGTCACGATCGATCTGCAGCACGGCGCCATCGACTTCGCGGCCGCGTTCCAGATGCTGCAAGGGGTCTCGACTTCGCCCGCCGTTCCGCTCGCACGCGTGCCCTGGAACGAACCGAGCATCATGTCGAAGGTTCTCGACGCGGGGGCCTTCGGCATCATCTGCCCGATGATCGAAACGCAGGCCGAGGCTGAAGCCTTCGTAGCAGCCTGCCGCTATCCACCGCAAGGTTCGCGCTCCTACGGCCCCAACCGCGTCTCGTTCTATGCAGGTCCGGATTACACGCGGCACGCCAACCGGGAAATTCTGCTGCTGGCCCAGATCGAAACGCGCCGGGCGGTCGAGAACGTCAACGCCATCCTCTCTGTCCCAGGCCTCGACGGAATCTACCTCGGACCCGGCGATCTTTCCCTCTCCTATGGCGTACCGCCCAGCATGTCCCCCACCGACCCGGTCGTCTTGAAAGCCATGACCGAGGTGCGGGAGCGGGCCCGGGCGGCCGGCCTGATCGCGGCAGTCCACACCGACGGCGCGGCAACGGCCAGACGGCGCTTCGAGGAGGGCTTCCAGTTCTGCTCTCTTCCAACCGATGTGCGGCTTTTGATCGACGCCGTCAGATCGGCAGTCCTGACCGCCAAATCAACTGGGCCCTGAGAGGGGTTCCGCGCTTTGCGGCCGGACCACATTTGACTACTGTCATCCTCGAAACTTCGTCCCGGAAAAGCGGAAAGTCGTAATGCGCACGCTTGAGGCCGCCCTTGGCCTCCTCATCATGATCGCAGCGGGTCTGCTGGCAGGCGGAGCGGCATCGATACTTGCGCCTGTTGCCCCGGCGGGTCTGGGCGTGACACTGGCCCTTGCGGGCGCCGGTGCCACGATAGCCGCACATGGAATGACGGGACGCGCCGCGCAACGCTCATCCCCGGTTTCCGCAAGACGATGGCGCGCCCTCTTCTACGTGCTACTGGTCCTGACGCTCGCCGCCACACTTCCCCTGGCCGTCGAACTTCTCGATCTCGTCTCCATCGCGGGCTTTCCTTTCGGCTATTATCTTGCAGCGCAGGGCCTGCTCATTCTCTTCGCGATGCTAGCCTTCCGCGCGGCGTTCCATCTCGAAGGTACTGAGCCGGATGCAACGGAAATGACTACGGCCGGGGACGCATAATGTTATCGGGCAGTTCCTTGCTCATCCTGGGTGCCGTTGTCCTGCTGCTTGCAACGCTGATGCTGGCGCTCGTCGGGCGGTCGTCCGAGTTCATCGCTCATTCCCGCGGCGGCGGCGCCTCAGGCCCGCTCGCAGGTGGCCTCTCTATGGCAGGACTGTTTGCGCTGTTCGTGACGGCACTTCTGCCGGGTCTCGTATACCAGCATGGGTTCGACGCGCTCTTGCCCTCGGTGGGAATTGCCGGCGGACTTCTGATACTCTCCGTCCTGGTCGGCCCGGCATTGACGCACCGTGACGCGGCGACTCTGCCCGAACTTGTCGGACGGCGGTTCGGCCGCGTTTCTCGTGCTTTCACATTGCTTGTTTCGGTGGCCGCCTCGGCAGGGCTGCTCCTTGGCGCGTTATCCGTGACCTCATCGCTTGCCGCGCGACTGCTGCATCTTCCCATTGTGACGACGGCGCTGGCCTTGGCAGCTGCCATTTCGCTGATCGTCATGCCCGGCGGTTTGAAGTCGGTCCTATCCGGCAGCCGCCTCGTCGCCTGTCTGATGGGCCTTACGCTTCTTGGACTCTTCGGGATCGTCTGCGCCGTCTTGCTCGGCAACCCGATCCCGCCTCTTGCCTACGGCAAAGCACTCGCCGAGATCCGTCCCGCCGAAATGGCACTTATCGAGCAAGGCGCAGTCGATTTCGGTGTCTTTAAGCCCTTCATGCGCGAATTCCTCACGATCGATCGCCTGAACTGGGCATTGCTCGCCGTCAGCCTCATGGCTGCGGTGGCCGCGCTGCCGCCTCTGGTTCAGGCCACTGGCGCCTTCGCAACGGCCAACGCCCGTCGCGGCATCGCCTGGACGTTGACTTTCGTCGTGATCGCACTCAGCACCGTGCCGGCCTTATCGGCATTGGCTCGGCTCGAAACGTACCGCGTGGTGGCGGCCAGCGGCAGCTACTCGGATCTTCCCGATTGGATCCGCCGCGGATCCGAAGTGGGCGCGGTCGAACTGCACGGGACGTCGCTCGCCCTGGTCGACGCTGTCGCCCGTGACATTTCTTCGGGTGCCGACAGCATCGGCGGGATTTCCGCGGCACGGGCCGACGCCGGCATGAGGGCCGAAACCCAGTGGCAGCGCCTCGACCCTGCCGTACAGGAGGCCGTGCTCGATCTTGCCCGCCGTGTTCACACACAGCCGCCGGCACCGCTTCCGGACCGCTGGACCGTCTACGTCGACACGGTCGTGATGGCCGCGGCCACTGCGGCGGGAAAAATCAGCGGCAAGCCCGACCTCGCGTCCATCACCATCGAACCTCAATACCTGCTGCTCGCACTTCCTCACGCCGCTGGTTTTCCGGCCATCGTCTCGATCACGGTTATCGCAACCATCCTCGCTGCCGGATTGATCTCGGCGGCCGCCCTGGTATCCGTGCTCTCGTCGATGCTCGTTCGCGACGGCGTCGCGGTTCTCGCCTGCACCCACCTCGGTAATTCCGCCGAAGTGATGGCGATCCGTCTGACGTCGATCGCGCTGGCCTTCGCATTCTCTTTGACCGCCGCGCTGGTCCCACTGACCGCCGACGCCCTCTTCGTCGTCAGCTTGGCGCTTTCCGCCTGCGGCTTGTTCCCCGCGCTGGTGCTGACGCTCTGGGTCCCGCGCAGCAACGCCTTCGGTTTCCTGGCCGCACTCCTCACCGGTCTTGCCTTCGGCACTTATTATCTCGCGGGGACGGCCATCTACAGCGTCCCGTTCTATGAGACCTGGGCAGCGCTCTCGAGTGCGGGACCCGATGCTTTTGCCGAGTACGAGGAGGCCCGCGAAATCTGGGTTTCAGCCGAAGGCGACGAGCGCGCGGCAGCTTTCGCCGATCTCGCTGCGCGCACGACGGGAAGCCTGTGGAGTCCGGGTCTGGCGAACTGGTTCGGCATCGCCCCAGCTGCCGCACCGGTCCTCGCCATCCCCGTCGCAATCTTGGTCGGGGTGCTTTTTGGTGTCGCCGGGTCATGGTCGCGCCGCGCGGCGCGGCGCGCAGAGGGCAGCGTCCCCGATGCCTCGTCTCGGGTCCGGCTGTGATGCCAAACGCCATCTTCGATCTGCTGGTCGTGGGTGGCGGCATCAACGGAGCCGGCATTGCCGCCGATGCGGCCGGCCGGGGACTTTCGGTCTGCCTCGTCGAGATGGGCGACCTCGCCAGTGGAACGTCCCAGTGGAGTTCCAAACTCGTCCACGGCGGCTTGCGCTACCTGGAACATTACGAATTCCGCCTTGTTCGAGAGGCGCTGGCCGAACGCGAGATCATGCTCGCACGTGCCCCTCACGTCGTTTGGCCCTTACGGTTCATCATGCCGGTTGCGCCCGATGTGCGATCGAGCCTCAAGATCCGGGCGGGCCTCTTCCTCTATGACCAACTGGCAAGGCGCCGCCGCATCCCGCGCTCGCAGCCGGTCGACTTGACGGCGGACCCGGCGGGCCGCGCCCTCGGCCGGCAATTCCAGCGCGCTTTTTCCTATTGGGACTGCTGGGTGGATGACGCACGTCTCGTCGTCCTCAATGCCCGTCTCGCGGCCTCCCAGGGCGCCCTGATCCGCACCCGAACGCGGCTCATCAGCCTTGACCGTGGCGCGGATGCCTGGTCAGCCACGGTCGAAAGCTCTGGCCTTCGCGAGACTTATCGCGCCCGCGTGGTCGTCAACGCCGCAGGGCCTTGGGTCGGCGACGTCGCCGCTCTTGCACGGGGCAACATCAACGCGGAACAGACAGATGTCAGCCTCGTCAAAGGCAGTCATATCGTGGTGCCGCGGATCGCTGGCGCCGATGATGGGTACCTGTTGCAGAACGCGGACGGCCGCGTCATCTTCGTCCTCCCGTTCGAAGATGCCTTTACGCTCATAGGAACCACGGATGTCCCCGTCAGCGGTTCCCCATCCGAAGCGGTCTGCACCGTCGCGGAAGAGGACTACCTGCTGGCCGCGGCCAACCGATATCTGGCCACACCCCTGACGCGCCGCGAGATCGTCTGGCGGTTTGCCGGCGTGCGACCACTTCGAGCCGGCCCAGCCGGAGTGGAGCCTTCCTCACTCAGCCGCGACTATCAGTTCGTCCAAACGGGCGCCCGGCATGGCGAGTTCTTGCTGTCGGTGATCGGCGGCAAGATCACCACCTATCGCGCGCTGGCCGAAGCCGCCGTCCGGCGGCTCGAACCCCTCTTCCCCGGCCTCGGGCCGAACTGGACGGCGGCACGCCCGCTCCCCGGCGGCAACATTCCCAATGAAGATTTCGGCCTTTACCTGGAAGGTCTCGCCCGGCTGTACGCGTGGCTTCCCGATCCCGTCATGCAGGTCCTCGTTCGCCGGCACGGAACGCTCGTGCGCGAGGTCATCGGCGATGCCCGGCGGTTGGAAGATATGGGGCGGTTTTTCCCGGCAGGTCTCAGCGAACGCGAGATCGCCTACCTCGCCGAAAACGAGTGGGCGATGACCCCGGAAGACGTCCTCTGGCGGCGAACGAAAGCTGGCCTTCACTTCGCGACGGAGGACGCGCGGGCAGCGGCAGCGGCATCGATCGCAGCACTGCTGTAGCTCCGGCCTGCCGTTCGGGCGGCCACGGATGATTTTTCCGATCAACTTGACGAGAACTTGGTCGTCTCGGAGCGCCGAAAGTCGTAATGCGCCCGAAAAGGCACTGCAGCAGTCTTTTTATTTCGCCCCACCATTCCACTCGGTGGAACCAAGCCAAAATCCTGGGAAAATTACTTAATGGCAAAGCTTAGACAAGCTAAATCCAAGTATAAATTGAGAGGAAGTGAAAAATATATCTTCGATTTAACCAATGATTAAAATTTTGCTCTGGATGGATTTGATCCGCGTGTAGGCAGCCTCGGCGATACAAGCGCTCTACGGTCCCTCTACAGGCGCCCGGGAGCATGATCGAAGGGGAGCTCACGTCATGCGTCTAGATGTACTGGCCCGCGTTCGCGCAGCCGTCTCCGTTCTGGCCGGCATGTTGCTGGCCGTCGCGTTTGCCGATACCGCCGCGGCGAAACCCACGGGCTGGCAGAGCGAGAGCGAACTTCGCAATTCGGGTCCGAACGCATGGGCGGGCTATGGTGAATCGGGCTACGTCGCGCGTCCGAAATCCGCGGCTCGCGCCGCCCGGGCCAAATCCAAGGCCTTCAAGTCGTACGGAGCCGCCTACGGCTCGAAGTCGAAAAAGGTTGCCTCGAAAACCAAGCTGAAAAAATATGCCGCCCTTGATACCGGCGCGATGGTCGATGCCCTCCCGCCCGCCAAGAGCCTGACCGGCGGCGGCGTCCGTTGGGCTGCCTCGGCGTCCTGCCTCAACGGAACGTTGAGGTCCGTCGTGACCCAGGTGGCGAGCTATGCACCGGTCACGGTCAACTCCACCTGCCGCAGCAAGTCGCACAATCGCAAGGTCGGTGGCGCATCGAAGTCGCACCACCTCACCGGCGATGCCGTCGATTTCCGCGTGCACGGCAATGTCGGCGCCGTCTACGCCTTCCTGCGCAGCAACGGCTCGCTGGGCGGCGTGAAGCATTACGGCGGCGGCCTCTTCCACATCGACACCGGACCGAAGCGGAGCTGGTAACGCCCGTAGTTCGGGAACCTCAGCCGCTTCCGGAGCCGGGACGGCTGCCCGCCACGGTCCGGTGCAGCAACAGCACCGGCACGAGTCCCGCAAGCACGATGGCCAGGGACCCGAGCGCCGCCCGCTCGAACTGCTCCAAAGCGGTCAAACCGTAGACGTGGGTGGCAAGGGTCTCGAAGTTGAAGGGGCGAAGCAGCAGGGTCGCCGGCAACTCCTTCATCGCGTCGACGAAGACCAGAAGACCCGCGGCACCCATCGCCGGCAGGAGAAGAGGCAGGTGGACGCGCCGGAGCGCCGAAAATGGCGTTTCACCTAACGTCCGCGCGGCGGCATCGAGATTGGGAGACACCTTCTGTAGGCCGGCTTCGATGTTGCCCAGCGCCACCGTCAGAAAGCGCGTCGTCAACGCGAATACGAGGGCGAAAAGCGTGCCTGACAGGATCAGTCCTGTTCCGAAGCCGAACCGGTCACGCATGAACGCGTCGACGCCGTTGTCGAACGCAGCGAACGGGATCAGAACGCCGATCGCCAGCACGGTTCCGGGCAGGGCATAGCCCAGTCCCGCCAGACGAAGTGCAACCGGCACGAGGCGTTGGCCCGACACGCGACCGGCATAAGCCAGAAGTAGCGACAGAACGACGGCGACGGTCGCCACGGCACTCGCAACCAGCACGCTATTCATCGCAGCCGAAAGAAAGCCGTCCGAAACCGCGTCCGCGGCATTGGTCAAAGCGTGCCGGGCGAGCACCGCCACCGGCACGGCGAAACCAATGATCACGGGCAGCGCGCAGACTGCTGCCGCCACATATCCGCGCCAGCCCTCGATATCCTGAAACGGAATGGCCCGATACCGCCCCGTCGTATGATGGAACCGGCTGTCGCCGCGCGCCAAGCGTTCCAGAATGAGCACCAGAGCCACCGCCACGAGACCGACGAGCGCGATCTGCGTGGCGCCCGGCAGATTGGCCCGCTGTAGCCACGTCACATAGATGCTGACCGACAGCGTCTCCACGCCGAGGTATTGCACGGCTCCGAGATCATTCAGTGTTTCCATGACGACAAGCGCGCAACCGGCCGCTAGCGCCGGCCGAGCGAGAGGGAGAGCGACCCGCCGGAACGTTCCGAGCGAAGTCTGCCCGAGGGTCCTGGCCACCTCCAGGACACACATGGATTGCTGTACGAAACTCGCCCGAGCGGTGAGATAGACATAGGGATAAAGAACTGCGGACAGAACCGCGATCGCGCCACCCTGTGATCGGATGTCGGGGAACCAGTAGTCGCGTGGCGTTGCAAATCCGCCGATCGATCTCACGGCGCTTTGCACAGGCCCGCCAAAGTCGAGAAGTTCGACATAGCAATACGCGACGATATAGGTCGGGATCGCCAGCGGCAGCACGAGAAGGCGGTCGATTAGGGCTCGGCCCGGAAAGCGATACATGGTGACGAGCCACGCAGTCGCGGTCCCGACCACGAGCGTAACGGCAGCAGTTCCGCAGACGAGCACGAACGTCGACCACGCCGCGACCGGCAGAACCGCATTGAGCAGATGCGGCCATTCGTTGTTGGTCGACGAGAGGGCAAGGCCGCAAATCCCGGCGACGGGCAGCAGCATGAGTGCCGCCACGCCGAGCGCGAGACCGGTCCAGAACGGCTGATCTGTGCTGCTCGGACGGCGCAATCCGGACGCCGATCGCCACCCTCCGGAGCGCCGGCGCTGTGGGGGCTCGGACCGGCCGCCCGTCGGAAGCGGCGTCAAGACCGCCTCAGGCATCGCAGCGCATCCAAGGCTGCCCGGACGGCATCAACGCAAGCGCGTTGCAGATGAAATCGGGAGGAAGCGTATGCCCCGCTGCGCGCAGCGCATGACTGAAGGTACCGGCCGATCGGATACAGGGCTCCACATTGGCGCTATCGATCAGCGCGAAAACGCAGGCCTTCAACGCAGGGCATGCGCCGGTCTGGGACGCCGCGACGACAGAAACGGCGAGGCACTCGTCACGGCACAACCCCGGACACGCCTTCGGCAGGACCTCGATCCGGCGTGCGGCCGAGGAATCCACGCAGTCTACGAACTGGCCCAGCACCGACAGCAGGCGATCGGCCTCATCCGGTCCTGCCACGCCGGCAATTTCCTGCCACGCGTACGACCATCCTGCGGCTGACAACTCGCGCCGTGCCAGAATTCCATACCGGAAAGAGCGGCCGACCATCTGCGCCACGCGCGCGCCATTACGCGATTGCATGCCGTCTGTCGTCCCTTTGGCTCCAGGCCTCATGAACCGCCCCCGCGTTACGAGCCCGGGCCCGCATCGAACTGTACCTTGTCGACAAGTTCGGAAGCCTCTTTGCGAAGCCGGCCGATTTCAGCCAGCGGCAGGCTGTCCGGCTTCAGCTCGCCCCAGCTCTTCACAAGCGGGGTCGCGTCGATCCCGGGCACCACGGGGTACTCGCCGTTGCTTGCCGCATAAAGCGTCTGTGCGGACGGCGAGACGAGATACGCCATGAGTTTCTCTGCGGCAGCCTTGTTGGGCGCGTGCGCCGCAAGTGCCATTCCAGAGATGTTGACGTGCGTGCCGCGATCGTTGGCGTTGGGAAATACGATGCGCACCGCCTCGGCCCAGGCCTTCTGATCGGGATTCTTCAGCATAGCCGCCATGTAATAGGTGTTCCCAATCGCCACGTCGCAAAGACCGGCTTGCACGTCACGCACCGCTTCGCGGTCGCCCCCGGCGGGCTTGCGCGCGAGGTTCGCTTTGACGCCTTGCAGCCAGGCCTCGGCCTTCTCCTTGCCGTGGTGGGCGATCATGGAGGCGATCAAAGCCACCGAATACGTATGCTGTCCCGACCTTGTGCAGATCTTCCCCGCCCACTTGGGGTCCGCGAGTTCTTCGTAGGTCATCGCGGTTTCTTTGACGCGGTCCTTCGAGACGTAGAAGACGCGAGCCCGGCGCGTCAGCGCGAACCAATGGCTTTCGGGATCGCGCAAGGTATCCGGAATCGCCGCAACGAGTTCAGCCGATGTATTGGGCGCCGTGACGCCGGCTTCCTTTGCGCGCGTAAGCAGACCGAATTCCTGCGTAAGCAGCAAATCGGCGGGGCTGTTTGCGCCTTCCGCCTGCATGCGTTCGATAAGGCCGTCTTTCGCGTAGATGAAGTTGACCTTGATCCCAGTGGTCTTCGTGAAGTCTTCCAGCAGCGGCTTGATGAGATCCGGCTCGCGGTAGGAGTAAACGTTGACCTCCTCGGCGATCGCGGCTGCGGGCACGGTGATCGCCGCGCAGCACAGGGCGGCGAGAAAACGGCGCGACAGTCGCGCCACGCGGGAATTGGGCATGAGCGGCTCCAATAGTCCGGGGGGCAAAGCCCCGGCATCGGTTAGGGTGAGCAGCCGCGCCAAATGGCGGCTGCCCGGCGAATAGACCAGCATGACTGTCACCGGTCAATCGAATAGCAGCAGCAAAAATCACATTAGAAATGGTCTAATTCCAGAGAGTTAGCTGGATCGACTTGCGCGCGCCGGCAGCGTCGGCGGAACGCGCGCGTCATGCCGGAAACGTCACCGTCACCCGCGTCCCGCGGCTCGGTGCGCTGTCGATGGCGACCGTGGTTCCCATCTCTGCCGCCAGCTGACGCGTGATCGGCAAACCCAAACCGAGACCGCCTCCGTCTCTCATCTGCGGCACCTCCGACGGCATCGGCTGCATCGCCTCGGTGATCGCATCGGCCGACATTCCAGGCCCCGTGTCTTCGACGACCAGGACAACGGACTGAGCCTCGCCGGAGGCCGTCGAGACAAAGATGGTTCCACCCGGCGGCGTGAACTTGATGGCGTTGGTGACAAGATTGAGAACGATCTGTCTGAGAGTCGTGGAATCCGCCGTGACGAAGACCGGTGTAGAGCCGTGGCATTCGCGGATCGCGAGCGACTTGGCGGCTGCCAGCGGCTCGACGGAAGAAACGCACGCTGCCACGAACTCGCCGAGAGCGATTTTCTCCGCCCGGCGGTCCCCAGGTTGGGAATAGGCCACGTCGCTGCGATGATTGAGCATCCGCTCCACGAGGTCCAGCGCATACCGGGCGCTGGCATGGATGTCTGCGATGTAACCCGCGTAGCGTTCGTTGCCGATCGTCCCGAACCGGCCCTCCGTCATGATTTCGGAGGCGGCCGCAATGGCGCTGAGAGGCGTTTTCAGTTCGTGCGCCAGTTTCGCCAGATCGATCCCGCGAGGGACCGCGCCGGCGGCGTCGGCGAAGATCCCTTCCGTTTCGCCAAGCCCCGGCACCGCAGCCGGATCGATACCGGCGGCGCTGTCGTTCCCGGTGCGGGTCGCATCCGCCGCCGCTTCAGCGGCAGAGGCAACGGGACGGCCCGGCGGTCGGGTCTCAGGCGGGT
>JBLMYE010000294.1:0-3019 GCA_050258115.1 Deltaproteobacteria bacterium
GGCGCCTGCCTTGAAAAAGCGGACCGCAAAGATTGCGCCGAAGCCTTCGGGAAAGCTCGAATCGAACGCCAAGCCGGTAAAGGTCCGTGCTCCACGGACGACGGCGGAGCCAGCGCGGGCCACTCCCCGTCGGCGGAATAAGCGGGCGGAGGCGGCGAAGGCTGCGAAATCCGACGTCGCCTGCGCGCGCTTCGCGGTCGGCGACGTCGTCAGGCACAAGATCTATCCGTTCCGCGGCGTAATCTTCGACATCGATCCCGTGTTTGCCAACACCGAGGAATGGTGGCTGTCGATCCCGGAAAAGATGCGACCGAAGAAAAACCAACCCTACTACCATCTGCTGGCTGAGAACGCCGAGACGGAATACATCGCCTATGTATCCGAGCAGAACCTCGTCCGGGATACGACCGGGGCCCCGGTCCGCCATCCGCAGGTTGCAGAGTATTTCATCGAGGATGATGAAGGCCGGTACCGTCCGGTCTTCATGACCATGCTCAACTGACGGACCGGCCCGAGGTGATTAACGCACAAAAAAACCGCCCCGTCGAAACCGGGCGGTTTGCTTTGTGCGGGGTGCCGATCGGCTACTTCTTTTCGGCCGGCGCCGGCTTTGCGGGAGCAGATCCGGTCGTGGTCGGAGGTGCACCCGGTGCGTCGGTCGGGATCTTCTTCAGCTGGTCGGCCTTGAACTTCTCCATTGCCGCTTTCTGGCGGTCGCGGATCTGCGCCATCAACTGGCCGCGGGCCTTCTTGTATTCAGCATTATCGATGGGCTTGCCGGCGTAGGCTTCCGGAAAACCGTCGAGGGGTACGGGGAAGCCGATGGGCTGCGCCGCTGCGTTCATCGCGACGATCATGATCCCGCCGCCCACCTTCATCTGATCGATGATGGCGGCGTCGGCTTCGATCTCGGCCGTGCAGCCGGAGGCGTGGCACAGCGAATACTTGAGGTCGATGGGCTTCAGTTCCTTGTCGTCGACCTTTTCATTCTTTGCGATCTTGGCCCACTGGTCCTTCGTGTAGACCGCCGCGCGCAGACCGGGAGGCAGCGCCATGCCGAGCGGCACCATGATCATGAGGTGCTTTTTGTCCTGGCCCTGGACTTCGCGGATGGCTGCGGACACCAGAACCATGCCCGAGTTGCCGTCGAGGCGCTCATGATGCGTGAGGCAGATCTCTTTCTCTTCCTTGATTTCCTTGCCGTCTTCGCCCTTCTTCACCAGCGGCGTCTTTTCGCAAAGCTTCACCCATGCACTCTTGTTTGCAGCCGACGCATCTTTCGCAGCGGCATCCTTGGCGGGGGCTGCAGCGGCGGGCGCCGCCGGCGCTGCAGCGGGTTTGTCCTGCGCGAGGACAGGCGACCCGGCGAGGGCCAGAGCTGCGGCGACCGCGCCGAAGGAGCTCAGAGCATGCGTACGTGCGTGTGCCATGGGAAATTCGACCTTTCTCTCTGAGCCGGACCGGCCGGCTCCCCCCTCGACGGCGTGCGTTCCAAAGGGCCTGTGAGACGCTGCTTCGGCCGACCGAGCGCCGATCCTGCGTAACTTCGAGCGCCCTTGCGCCAGACGACGGGCAGTAAGGCTCCGATTGCGGCAATCCCGTGACCGGGGGATCGGCGCCAGACTCGTCAACAGCCGGTGCGGAAAAGCTCGTTGCAATCCGGCCACGTATCACTTGCCTTACTGCGGCGGCTTTTGTTCCGCAAACTGCTCTAACTACAAGTACCTATCATGCTAAAAGCGCGTCGCCGGGGATGCCGGAATCTCCTTGCCTGCCCCGAGGCCGCGATTGCGGAGACGACATGACGCGCCGCTGGCCGCGACCGTTCCCTCGCCGATGCGTTCGGGCGAACGCCCGATCTCTGGTCATCGCGGGCACCGTGCTGCTCATCGGGGTTATCGCAGGCAGCGGGGCGTGGGCGGCCGGGTCGCACGCCATCTCCATGCACGGGACCCCGAAGTACGGACCTGATTTCCAGCACTTCGATTACGCCGATCCGAAGGCCCCCAAAGGCGGGCGGGTGGTACTCGGGCAAGCGGGATCGTTCGATACGCTCAATCCGCTCATCATCCGTGGCGAGCCGGCCGCAGGCATCCGCGATTGGGTCTATGAAACCCTCATGGCGCGAGGCTTCGACGAGCCCTTCACGATGTACGGTCTCATCGCGGAAACGGTGGAAGTTCCCGAGGACCGGTCATCCGTCACGTTCCATCTCAATCCTGCGGCGCGCTTTTCCGACGGCCGTCCGATCACGGCGGATGACGTCATCTTCTCTATGGAAACGCTGCGCGAGAGGGGCCGGCCCAACCACCGGAACTCCTACAAGAAGGTCGTCCGTGCCGAACGGCTCTCCGACCGTGCCGTGAAATTCGTGTTCGATCAAAGCGGCGATCGAGAGATGCCGCTGATCATGGCATCCATGCCCGTTCTGCCGCGGCACCTGCTCACGGCAGAGACGTTCGACCGCACAACGCTCACGCCGCTCATCGGGTCGGGCCCCTACATGATCGCCGCCGTGGACCCGGGCCGCTCGATCACCTTCAGGCGCAATCCCGATTACTGGGGGCGCGACCTGCCGGTAAACCGCGGCCGGTTCAATTTCGACGAGATCCGATACGAATACTTCCGCGACATGAGCGTGCAGTTCGAAGCCTTCAAGTCGGGCCTTCTCGACGTGCGAACGGAAGACGATCCGAAGCTGTGGGCTTCGGGCTACGACATTCCGGCAAAACGCGACGGCCGGATCATCATGCGCGAGATCGAGACGGGCCTGCCGGCCGGTATGTCGGCACTCGCGTTCAACATTCGCCGCCCCGTCTTCCAGGATCCGCGCGTGCGCCGGGCCCTGCTGCTTCTGTTCAACTTCGAATGGGTGAACAAGACCCTCTACCACGGTCTCTACAAGCGCACGGAGAGCTTTTTCGAGAGGTCCTATCTGTCGTCGGCGGGGCGCCCGGCCGACGCGCGCGAACGCGCCTTGCTCGCACCGTTTTCCGAATACATTCTGCCGGAGGTACTG
>JBLMYE010000295.1:0-2615 GCA_050258115.1 Deltaproteobacteria bacterium
GAACTCAAGCAGCGCCTCGAAGAGCTCTATGCCGTCGGCAAGCGGCTAGACGCCCAGCGCCTCGAACAGCGCACGACGTTCGACATGGAGATGATGGAAGCGACCGGCTCCTGCGCCGGGATCGAGAACTACTCGCGCTATCTCACCGGCCGCGCCCCCGGCGAACCGCCGCCGACGCTCTTCGAATACCTGCCCGACAACGCCCTCGTCTTCGCGGACGAGAGCCACGTCACGATCCCGCAGATCGGCGGCATGTTCCGTGGCGACTACCGCCGCAAGGCGACACTGGCGGAATACGGGTTCCGGCTGCCCTCGTGCATGGACAATCGCCCGCTCCGCTTCGAGGAGTGGAACGCCATGCGCCCGCAATCGATCTACGTCTCCGCGACGCCGGGCACATGGGAACTGGAACAGACTGGCGGCGCCTTCTCCGAACAGGTCATCCGCCCGACCGGCCTCATCGATCCCGAGGTCGAAGTCCGCCCGGCGCGAAACCAGGTCGACGATCTCCTGGCCGAAGTGCGGGAAGTGGTGAAGAAAGGCCACCGCGTACTCGTCACCACGCTGACCAAGCGCATGGCCGAAGACCTGACCGAATACATGCACGAGGCCGGCATCCGCGTGCGCTACATGCATTCCGACATCGAGACGCTCGAGCGCATCGAAATCATCCGCGATCTCCGGCTCGGCGCGTTCGACGTGCTCATCGGCATCAACCTTCTGCGCGAGGGCCTCGATATCCCCGAGTGCGGCATGGTCGCCATCCTGGACGCCGACAAGGAAGGCTTCCTGCGCTCCGAAACATCGCTCGTGCAGACGATTGGAAGGGCTGCGCGAAACGTTGACGGTCGCGTCATCCTCTACGCCGACGGCATGACAGGCTCGATGGAGCGCGCCATTGCGGAAACCACCCGGCGGCGCGAGAAGCAGCGGGCGTTCAACGAGGCGAACGGCATCACGCCCGAAAGCATCAAGCGCAACATCCACGACGTTCTGCAGAGCGTCTACGAGCAGGATCACGTCACGGTCGATAACGGCCTCGCGGACCAGCCTCTCGTCGGTCACAACCTCGCCAAGACAATCGAGGACATGGAGCGGCGGATGCGCGAAGCGGCCGCCGATCTCGAGTTCGAAACCGCCGCGCGCCTGCGCGACGAGATCAAGCGGCTGCGCGAAACGGAGCTCGCCGTCGCCGATGATCCCATGGCCCGCCAGTCGGACGTCGACGAACGCACCGGCGGCTACAAAGGCGAAAAGAAATACGGTGCCTCGGCCAATCTGCCGCCTGCCTCGCGTATCGCCAGCGATTATCAGCCCGTTCAGCCCACCTACGCCCAATCCACGTCGCGCGTGAAGAAGCCCTCGCTCGGCGACATGGGACCGGGCACCGACCGCGCCGTTCCCCGCCGTGACGCGGCCGGCGCATCAAGCCGGACGCACAACGCCGAGATCGACCCGCGAACGAAGGCGGGCGCTTTCGGCGAGCGCATCGCCGGTCCGCACAAGCCCACCCTCGACGAAATGGGACCACACGCATCGCTGCCGGTGAAATCCGGCAAAGCGCCGCCTCAGAAGCCCCAGCTTCCTACCCGCACCATCGAAATAGAAGACCCCGCCGAAAGCAGATCCCGCCGTGGCCGGCCGAAGAAGACCGGGCGTCCCGGGCGGTAAGTCGCACAAGCCGACGTCAGGGAAGCGGCAACTCGATCGTAAAGGCCCCGCGGATGTCACCGGGCTTGAACCCGACTGTCTCGTCAGCCGGATAAAGCTCACGGATGGCTTGAAGGACATCCGGTGAAACCACTGAGCCATGACACGCAGCACAGGGAGCCGCCACCATCGGGATTGCTTTCATGTAGCGTATCGATCGCCGCCCCTGGACCTCCACAATTTCGGCATGCTCAAGACCCGCCGGGTCGGCTCCCTTAGCCGCGTCTTCAATGAATCGCAGAAGCACCGCGGTCTCGAAAGTATCGGCGGCGTTGGCCTTATTTCTGACTTTCAGCGCCGTGCGGCCCACCTTGCCGCCGGATGAAGCCGCCAAATCCGCCGCGAGGGCCGGGGCGGCGGTCTTGCAGACGGCCAGCGCCTGAATTGGCCCGCCTGCCGCCAGCGCCGTGGACAGCTCGCTTTTGAGCTTGCCACCGAGTTCGACGGCAACGGCACGCGCAGCCTTGACCTGATCGTCCGTCGGCACACCGGTCTCGGCATTTGCAGCAGCAGTGCCGAACAGGGTTGCTAAAATCGCCACCCGAACCCGCCACGCCCCGCAATTTCGTTTCATCTGATGCACCTCCAGCATTGGGCTCCGGCAGGCTGCTCAACCCGGTGGAGTCGCCGCGATCAGTTTCAACAGCGCGCTGTCCTTCGCGATCTGGGCGACATCCCGGCACTGGGCCTTCGTCGCGGCCGTGCACTCGATCGTCACCGTGTAGGGCACGCCGAACCTCGTCACCGTGTATTCGGCGATGGAGCCTTCCATGCCCTGCTCGTCGTTCTCGTCGAATACCGAGACTTCGGGTCCGGCTGTGGCGGCCGCCCCAGGGCCCGCCGTCGGATAGATCGGATAATCGGCCCCGAAGGTGTGCTGCACGCGCAGATCGGCGGCCACGCTG
>JBLMYE010000296.1:0-2729 GCA_050258115.1 Deltaproteobacteria bacterium
CCCGGCGCAAGCCAAAACAAGAGCCCCGGGAGTGATCCCGGGGTTTTTTTGCTGCGCGTATCAGTCGTGCGATCGCCACGCAGACAGGATCGCATCGGCGGTTTCACGCGATCCCTGGATCACGTCCGTTGCACCATAGCTCTTGAGGTAAGCCTCCTCTGCGTCCGAATGGGCGCGTGCAATGATCCTGAGCGAGGCATTGGCCTTGCGTGCCTGTTCGACGATCTGGCCTGCCTCGAAGCAGTCTGGAATTGCAATCACGAGGGTGTGCGCTGCCTTGAGATTAGCCGCCGTCAGGCCTGTCACCGCGTTGGCTGCGATGGCTTCCACGCCTCTTTCGCGAAGACTGGCGGCCGTTTTGTCCTGATCGTCGATCACGACGAGTGGCGTCCCGGCCTTGATCAACGCATTGCCGACCACTTTGCCGACCCGCCCGAAGCCGACCAGCACAGTGTGGTTCGTCTTGTCCGACATGGGCGGCCTTGCGGCGCTCGGGCCCGGGCCTGGCTCGCCCGGTCGCGCGGGTTTCATTTCGGGGCCAAACCGGTCCAGCAGATAGAACAGGAGCGGGTTCAGTATGATCGAAACGATCGCGCCGGCGAGGATCAACTCGCGGCCTCTTGCGGAAGGATATTCAACGAGACGCCGAGGCCCGCGAGGATGAACGAGAATTCGCCAATCTGAGCGAGGCTCGCCGCGATCAGCAGTCCTGTGCGCGACGGATGGCCGAAGGCCATGACGATCGCCAGGGCGGCCAGCGAATTGCCCAACACGATAATCGCGACGGTTGCCAGGAGCGGTGCGAGAACTATTCTCCGAAGATCTGCCGCTGACCGAGGTTGCGGAAGAGCTGCTTCAGGATGCCGTCTTCGTTGCCTCCGGGAGCGGGCGTAGTGCTCGACAGGAAGTCGAAGATCTTGCCGTCCTTCAGACCGTAATTGGCGACGCGCTGAACCATTCCGGTCTCGTTGAAGTAAACGGCCACTACGCGCCGGTCGATCTCTTCGGGGGCGAAGAATGCCTTCTGCGACATGGTGCTTGAAATGTAATAATAGACTTGGCCCGAGCCGGTCGTGGTGGTGGTCGTGGGTGAGCCGAGCGCGAGCTTGACCTGTTCCTGCATCATGCCGGGCTGGATCTGCTGCAAATCGCTTTCCCGGAAGAGCTGTCCGTGTTTGGTGATGGTTTCGGAGCACCCGGCCAGCGCGACGACGAGACCGGCGAGCAGCGCGCCCTGGATCGAACGCGGCAGCCGGTGGTATCGCTTTGGTCTGGGCTTGCGGGTCACGACGGTCCTGGTTTGCAGCGCGGAGAATCACGAGGTCTTGACGTGTACAACAGCGCTTATCGGGTGGCATACGAACTGGCAACGCAAGGCCGGACCTGTTTCAACCGCTATTTGGCTGCGGCGTCGCCCCGCACAACCGTACGTGCAGAGACCGGCGTAACCAAGACCGACGCCGTAGGCACCTCAGAAGCGGATCAACCTCATGCTGAACTGGTTATTCCGGCGCGACGACAGCAAGCGCAAAGCAGCCGACCTTTATGGCGCCGTCGTGGCCTTGGCCCGCCGGCCGGCGCTTTATGAAGGCATCGGCATTGCCGACACACCGGAGGGCCGTTACGAGGCCCTTGTTCTCTATCTGTTTCTCGTCCTGGAGCGCGTGAAGGTTGAAGGGGCCCGTGGGAGCCCCCAGTCGCAGGCGCTGCTCGAGACGTTTGTGACCGATATGGACGACAATATGCGCGAGATGGGGGTCGGCGACTTAAGCGTCCCGCGCAAGGTCAAGAAAGCCGCGGCTGCGTTTTACGACCGGGCCGAAGTTTACCGGGCTGCGATCGCTGCGGGTCCGGAGGACCTCGCCGTCCAGCTCGCCCGTTTCGTTCCGTCTCGCGCCGGCCAGGATCTGGATGCAGGCGCTCTGGCGCGCGATGTGCTGGAGCAGGTGGAGCGGCTGGCGGGAACGCCGCTCGAAGCCATCGCGGACGGTTGCTGAGCGGCCGATCAGTATATTCTGAAATTTTGCGACCGGACGTGTCATGACAAACATCATCGAACCGATGCCGCTCAACTGGACGATCGATATCGCAGACGTCCCGGAGCGAGGACTGAAGGGCTTGCGCACAGCGACGGAGACGGAACGGGTCGCGCTTTCGAAGGCCCTCGACCTTCTGTCGTGCGAGGCGCTCGAGGTGACTTACAGCATCACTCCGCTTGCCGGCGGCTATCGTCTCGAAGGTGGCATCGATGCTGCCGTCAATCAGGCCTGCGTGATCACGCTGGAACCCATCGCCAGCCGTGTTGCCGAGAGCTTCAGCGTCGACTTCAGGCGAGACCCGTCTCGCGCGGTGGATGAGGAGGGCGATATCGAGATCCTGTCCGGCGCAGATGTGGAGCCGCTCATGGGAGAGCAGATCGAACTCGGGCGGATCGTCTATGAAGCGCTATCGGCAGGGCTCGACCCTTATCCTCGCAAACCCGGCGCCGAGTTCGACTGGAGCGATCCTAAGCAATCCTCAACCGGGAGCAATCCGTTCGCCGTCCTGGGGAAACTCAAAGACCGCAGTTGAACGACCTCAATTCCGGGGATCAGAGCGGGCGCGACCGAATTAGCGGTTGCCAGGGGGGATGTGCGGGCTATTTTCCCGATCAACGTCCGCCGTCGCGAAGGGGGAAGCAGGGGCCGCATGGCGCCGGCGGAGCGGCTTGCCCCGAGAGCAGAAAAGCG
>JBLMYE010000297.1:0-3008 GCA_050258115.1 Deltaproteobacteria bacterium
ACTCGGGCCGGGCATGGTCGCGCAGGTACATGGTGGCGAACACCGCCAGCAGGAAGAAGCGCACCCACAGCTTGTTGCGGCCTTCCAGAAGCTCCGGATTCGCCCGCATCAGCAGCGCGAACGCCTCGCCGTGGCGGAACTCGTCGTTGCACCACTTCTCGAACCACTTGAAGATCGGGTGGAAGCGCAGCTCGGGATGCCGCTCGAGCTGGCGGTAGATGGTGATGTAGCGCGCGTAACCGATCTTCTCCGACAGGTAGGTGGCGTAGAAGATGAACTTCGGCTTGAAGTAGGTGTACTTCTTCGCCTTGGTGAGGAAGCCCAGGTTCACGCCGATGTTGAAGTCCTTCAGCGTGTCGTTGATGAAGCCGGCGTGGCGCGCCTCGTCGCGGCTCATGAACGAGAACAGCTCGCACATGTCGGGGTTGCTGCCGCGCTTCTTCATTTCCTTGTAGAGAACGCAGCCCGAGAACTCCGACGTGAGGGAACTGACGAGGAAATCGATGAATTCCTTGCGCAGACCTTCCGGCAGAGAATTGAGATCGAAATCGTCCCAGGCATCCGTGCGCCGGAAATGACCGCGGTTGGTATCCGCGCGCATCTCGGCCAGAAGCGCATCCCACTCTTTTCTGAGTGCCGAAACGTCGATCCGGTCGAGTTCATCGAAGTCCGTCGTATAGAAGCGCGGACTCAGGATCGTTTCATTGACGGCGGCCGCCGTCGTCTCGTTCGGCGCGCGGCCGAATGTTTCGATGGTCATAGCTTCCTCCCTGAGGAAAAGCTGACTTCATAAAGCTCTGTGATTTCCAGCTTCGCGGCGATTTTCGTCATCAGCCGCTCGATCGGCGAGGCGCGCGTTACCGTCGCCTGCCGCTCGATCACCCGCTTCTCGCCGTAAGGCACACGGATCGGATCGCCGTGGACGAGCACCTCGTCGCCGGCTTCGACAGGCTTGGTTCCATGCAGGTCGACATGAGCATGCAGGCTTTCGAACGTATTCTCGATTTCAATCGTGCAGTTGACCACCTCGGGTGGTGGTCCGCGAAAGACGGACATCATGGCTTCGTTCTCCCCATGGCGAGAAATTGTTCGAAGGATTTTCTATTCATGCCTCCGAACGCGTTCAGCATGACGACCTCGCCTGTCGCCAAATCAGTAAGTGTCAAGGTATCGTCGGAATGCCGCGCCAGCCGGAACGGCTTGTCGGGCAGCGCTCCGAGAACAGTCCTGTCGCGCGCCATGCTGCGCATGACCACGCGGACAAACCCGTCCTGGCCTGGCTTCAACTCGGCGATCTGCTGCTTTGCACCAGCGTCGATAACGTCCACCGACCCATTCGCTGCATCGGTGAACATGAGATCACGCTGCTCGACCACCGGCGCATAGACGACCCGCGTCGCGCCGAAGTCCCAAAGCCGGGCCGATGCGGCCAGGATGAGCGAAAGGCCGATCATGGCCCCAGCGGCAATCAGCATGCCCCGGGGAAATGGCTTGGCGTCGATCGCTTCTTCGTGCACGGCGCGTCTCCGATGGTTCAGGCGGCTGCGGGCGCAGCACCGCCCGCGGCTGTTTGAGCTGTGGCCGGCCGGGTTGCCGACTGGGGCCGTTTCGCCTTTTCCGGCGACCCGGCGGCCGAATGCAGCGCCCGTGACAGCAGTGCAGCCAGGTTCTCCGCATCAGGCAAAGCACGGAACGACGGCTGGGCTTTCCGCACGTACCAGGCCCGCGTGTGCGGCCAGAGGTGGAGGTACGTCAGCCGTCCCAGATCATCGACTTCCAGTGCCACGTCGCCCGTCCCGTCCGCACGCAACGCCACGTCGGCGCTGCGGATCGTCTTGAACGGGATGTTGACCGTCATGGGAAGCGCCACCCCGAAACGCATCACCACGCGGCGGCTGGTGATGGAATAGATGGTCGTCCGGGCGATCAGATAGGCAAGCAGCGAAAGTATGAGGATCGCTGCCGTGGCCATGCCGAGAAGGGGAATGCTGTCCACGGCGATCTGCGACAGCGCGTGACCATCCGACAAGCCGGAGACGACACGCCACAGCAGAAGGGCACCGAAGTAGGCAGCGACGAGCCCCACATGAAGAACCCGTCTTGCCGTCGCGACGGCGGAAGGCGACCCCTGCCAGAGGAGCTGTTCGCCCTCCGGCAGGTTCGCAGGTAGCCCCGGCACGGGCTCGAAGTCGTACTCGTGGCTCACAGCAGCGGCTCCGAACGAGACGGATCGGAGTAGAGCGTGCCGGCACCGAAGTACGCGGTAACTTTCTCTTCTTCGAGCAGCGTGATTTCGTCGGGATTCTTCAACTCAGGCACGTTGCCGAACTGAGAGCCCATCAGCGCCTGAACGTTCACCGTGCCCTTCCGATTGTCGATCTTGGAGAAATTCATCGGAACGAGGACGGTCCGCCCCGGCTTGCCGCCGGCGGCGTTCAGTTCAGCTTCCAGGTACCGGACGATGATTTCCGCGCGATCGATCCAAAGATCCTTGATTGTGCCGACCTTCACGCCGTTTGCACCAACCAGAGCAAAGCCCCGCGGATCGCGATCGGCCACGTTGACCTCGAAGTTCGTGGCGACCCGGAACGGACGGATTTTCACGCTGCCGTCGAAGAGCTTGTCGGGGACGTCGGCGCGCTTCGCATAGGTGCCGGGGCCGACCTCCGCGAGCATCGGATCTCCGGTGGGCTCGATCGGCGCACCGGGCCACGGTGCAATCTTCCGCGCATTCCCGAGGCTCGTATCGATGCGCGAGTCATCCGGAGCCAGAACTTCGCTGCCATCCACGAGCCTGAAAACTTTCGGCGCCGGAATGAAGTAGTCGTCTCCCGGCTTCAACGTGTTCGACGGCTCGGAGAAGAGAGGATAGCCCTCCCGCCGCGTCTCGCGCTGGAGATAGAACACCAGCCCGATGAAGAAGATGAAGAACACGTATAGCGTAACCTGAGCGACATCGAAGATGCCAAAAATTTCACCCTTCATATTTCACCTCCATGAACTCTTCA
>JBLMYE010000298.1:0-4769 GCA_050258115.1 Deltaproteobacteria bacterium
AGGAGGCCGTCGAACTCTTCGACGCGGTTCACTCGGTCGATCGTATGAAGATCGCCGAGGCGCTTGCGGCGGAGATGTCGAAGCAGGGCCGCCGCCTGAAGCTTTTCGTGCAGGTCAACACCGGAGAGGAGCCGCAGAAGGCAGGAATTTCACCGCGCGAAACCGCAGCCTTCGTCGCCTGCTGCCGGGAGCGGTTGCGGCTGGACGTCGCCGGCCTCATGTGCATTCCACCCGTCGATGAGGAGCCCGCGCTGCACTTCGCCCTGCTGGCGAAACTGGCCCGCGAGAACAGCCTTGCCGCCCTCAGCATGGGCATGAGCCATGACTTCGAGATCGCCATTGCCTTGGGCGCGACCCATGTGCGCGTCGGAAGCGCCATCTTCGGCGCTCGCGGCTGAACCGGGCCGGGTTTCCCACAGCAATTGAGCTGGCCGGAGGGGGCATCCGCATCAGAGCCCCGGATCGTGGTGCTAGCGTTCCGAGACTGATTCTCGGCACGGGAGACCGCCATGACGACGATCGCTGCCCGCAGCGCAAATGCAGCCGCCGAAGCCGCCGCGCAGGATGCCGCGAGGGAAGAGTTGGCCGAACAGGCGGCAGCGCGGAAAGGTTCGTCCAAGACTCCTAAACCCGGCAAGGACGGTTGGCACCGGTTTACGGTGGACGTCTGGATCACGAACTTCAACAAGATCGAGTTCGGGGTTTACAAGCGGTCGCGCAACCGCGCCAAGTCCCGTCAGTTCACGGCCGACATGGATATCTTCGCCGAGGTGATCGAGAACGGCGAACGCACCGGACTGATCGGTTATCGCGAGGACCTCTGGAAGCAGAGGACCGGCATGGACAAGCGCCTCGTCTTCAAGCTGTTCAATGAAACGGTGAACTGGCGCGCCACGATGGATCTCATGGTCGGCCGCAGCCTGCAGAGCACGATCGGTGCGCGCGGCCTGCCGGTGACCTCGTTCTCCATCAACACCGACGACGACAACTTTCTGATCTACCTCGAGCGATCGGCGAACAAGTGGCCTTTCATGCCGGAGAACTTCTCGTTCTTCCTCATGAATGACAACCAGCCGGAGTTCTATCGCCTCCGGCGGGATCTCATCGATCTCGGCGGCGATTACACGCTTTATGATCAGAACGGGAACGTCGTCGGGACGCTCGATGGCAAAGTCTTTTCGATCGGCGGCAAGTGGTATGGCAAGGTCAAGCAGGGCCATGCCGACAAGCGGCTCATGACGGTGATGAAGCTGTTCGCGGGCATGATGATCTTCAACGCCGATAGCCGCCGCCACATGAAGGCGCTCTATCGTGATGTCAGACGCGGCAAGATCAAGCCGAAGATCGAGCGCCAGGAAGCGGACCTCTACATGAATCCTCGCCGCACGCGTTGACGCGCAGGCAGAACCACGCCTGCCCATTATGCAGGCAATAAATTGATGATATTTCGGGCTGGCGCTGCGTGAGCAGTGCTGGCTCTTTTTTATATCATGCTGGAATTACTGCACAGTTTCGCAGTGTGTTGTTTGGCATAGATCTTGATCAACCTGCGCCTCACCGCAGCAGACCGCGCAAACGAACGGCGGCTGATAAAAAACTCATCAGGCGGTGGGAGCAGGGGAAAAATGGAACAGCTGCAGTCCGGTTCGGACGTCTTCTTTCTATTGGTGGGAGCGATCCTGGTCTTCGCCATGCATGGCGGGTTCGCGTTTCTGGAGGTCGGCACGGTCCGGCACAAGAACCAGGTCAACGCGATGGTCAAGATCATGGTCGACTTCGCCATCTCGACCGTGACGTACTTCTTCATAGGCTACTGGATCGCCTACGGCGTCAGCTTTCTGGTGCCGGCTTCCGATATATCCGGAGGCGCCGAGGGCTTCGGGCCGCAGGGACTCTCCCTGGTGAAGTTCTTCTTCCTGTGTACGTTCGCGGCCGCCATTCCGGCGATCGTTTCGGGAGGCATCGCCGAGCGGGCGCGCTTTGCGCCGCAATGTATTGCGACAGCCATGCTGGTCGGGGTCGCATATCCTCTCGTCGAGGGCGCCGTCTGGAACCGCAACTTTGGCCTCCAGGACGGCTTGTTCAAAACAATGCTGGGTGCAGACTTTCACGACTTCGCGGGCTCGATCGTCGTTCATGCCTTCGGCGGCTGGATCGCACTGTCTGCCGTGTTGCTGCTCGGCCCGCGGCTTGGCCGTTATGACAAGGGCCGCGCGTTTGGCATCCCCCCGTCCTCCATTCCCTGGCTCGCGATGGGCTCGTGGATGCTGTGTGTGGGCTGGTTCGGCTTCAACGTGATGAGCGCTCAGAGCCTCAAGGGGGTGTCCGGGCTCGTCGCAATGAACTCGCTTCTCGCAATGTGCGGTGGCGTCGTCGCCGCGCTGTTTGCCGGCCGGAACGATCCAGGCTTCGTCCACAACGGCGCGCTGGCCGGCCTTGTTGCCGTATGTGCGGGTTCCGACCTGATGCATCCCGTCGGCGCTCTCGTCACCGGAGCGGCAGCGGGCTTCATCTTCGTCCAGATGTTTCAGGTCGCGACCAGCCGCTGGCAGATCGACGATGTGCTCGGCGTCTGGCCACTGCACGGATTGTGCGGCCTCTGGGGTGGCATCGCCTGCGGGATCTTCGGTTCGACGGCGCTCGGCGGGCTCGGAGGCGTGACGTTCGCAGCCCAGACGGTGGGCTCGCTCGCGGGAGCAGCGTTCGGCTTGATTGCCGGCTTCGCTGTCTACGGTCTGCTCAAGGTCTCGGTGGGAATCCGGCTTTCGCCAGAGGACGAGCGCCGGGGGGCTGACATTTCGATTCACAAGATCAGCGCCAACCCGGAAGAAGATGTTCGCATGGGGCGCATCTGAACCGGTCATGCAAAAGACCCGGCGATCAGGCGATCGCCGGGCCAACTAAAGGAGCGAGTCTGGCCCCCTCGCGTGGAGTAGTCTCTAATTCCGGCGAGCCGTTTTGTAGCGCTTCCGGTCTGCCGAGGTCACTTCGCCCGCCGCGACGAGCGCACTGACACATGGCTTGGAGAGACGCGGCCCGACGGCCCTCATGCATTTGCGCACGGCGGGCGTGCCGACCGGATGCATGCTGCAATGAGCAAAGTAGTCATTGGCGCAAGCCCGCTTCACCGCCGGGCTGACGTCCTTTGCTGAAGCCGGGCCGGAATTAAAGGCTGCCATCGCGCACACGGCGGCGACGGCGAGCGCGAATGTGTAGCGGCGGAGCGATGAGAAAAAATTCAAGAAAACCCCCTCTGGCGCGGGTCTCCACGCCGGTGACGTGTTGATCTCGGGTAAGGCCGCCGCTGGTCTCGCGCCGGCCGCCTTTTCTGGCGGAATGAAACGGTACGGCGTTTCCGCTGCTGGACGCCCTGTCTGCAAAAGGATAAGCGATTCGCCGCTCGACTTGAGACCGGAGTGGCAGTCCCGATGACGAAATTCGCAGAGCGCCAGAGAGCGGGACACATCCGCGGCCTTGCGGCGCTCACCGACGGGACGATCCGCTCCCCTTTCACCCAGCTTCGACGGCTCCTCGAAGGAATCGAACCGGGTCATGCAAGGCCGATCGAACTCACGATCGGCGAGCCGCGCGAAGCGATGCCGGAGTTCATCGCCGCAAGGATTGCCGAGGACAGCGCGAGCTTCGGCAGGTACCCGCCGATCAGGGGGTCGGATGCTCTTCGCGAAGCCATCGGGGGATGGATCGGCCGCCGCTACGGCGTGACCGGGATCGATCCAGTCAGAGAGATCCTGGTTCTCAACGGCTCGCGCGAAGGCCTAACGTTCGCCTGCTGGCCAGCCGTCGGCCGCAAGCCCCGGCTGACCAATCCCGCGATCCTCATGTGCAACCCCTACTATTCTGCCTACGTGGCCGGCGCGCTCGGATGCGGGGCCGAAGCGGTGTTCCTGAATGCCACGCGCGACACCGGCTTTCTGCCGGATCTCGATGCCCTATCGTCCAATCCCGACCTGCTCGCCCGGACCGCCGCCCTGTTCATCGGGTCGCCGTCAAATCCCCAGGGCGCGGTTGCCGATCCGGCCTATATCGCCACCGCGCTCTCTCTGGCGCGCCGCCACGACTTCATGTTGTTCTTCGATGAGTGTTACTCGGAGATCTACACCGGCGCCGCGCCGGTCGGAGCACTGACGGTGGCCGCTGCGACACCCGGGCGATTTCGCAACGTCGTCGTCTTCAATTCTCTCTCCAAGCGGTCGAACCTTCCGGGTATGCGTTCGGGCTTCTGTGCGGGAGACGCGGAGTTCCTCGAGACCTACGCCGAAATCCGCAACATGTGCGCTCCCCAGGTGGCGGGACCTGTCCAGCACGCGTCCGCGGCCGCCTGGTCGGATGAAATGCATGTGGAGGCCGCTCGCACCGTGTACCGCCGCAAGTTCGCTGACGCCGACGCAATTCTGGCCGGCCGTTTCGGCTACGCACGCCCTCCGGCAGGCTTCTGCCTTTGGCTTGATATGAGCCAACAGGGCGGCGGCGCGAACGCCGCGGTAACCTTATGGAAATCCTTTGGCGTGAAGGTGATACCCGGTGCTTTCCTCGCCCAGCCGGGCCAGGACGGGCGCAACCCGGGCGAGTCCTACATCCGCGTTGCGCTGGTCCAGCCGCCTGAGGTCTGCAGGGAGGCGCTCGAGCGAATTGTCCAGGTAGCAGCGTAAAAATTCGTGCGGATGCGCGGCCACAGCGAGGAAAAGTACGACGCCCTTTTGCCGGAGCGTGTGGAAGCACGCCTGCTGGGGCTCAGCGCGCGCACGGCC
>JBLMYE010000299.1:0-5466 GCA_050258115.1 Deltaproteobacteria bacterium
AACGCCATGATCAGACTGACAGCGATGAGAAATCCGACGAATGCACGAACCTGCACATCGTGCCAGAGTGCCGTCCGGTCCCCGCGCACCATCTTGATGAAAACGACGAACGGCATGGCACCGAGTGCCATGAAAATGGTCGCCGTCCAGTGGATCGCCGGTTCCTTGTAATACGAGAAACTCGCATCGTAATTCGCGAACCCTGCCGTGGAAATGGTCGGCAGCGCGTGGCAGATCGCGTCGAAACCTTTCATCCCGAACCACCAGTAGAAGAAGGCGCAGAGCAGAACGAGCCCGCCGAACACGGCCGCCGTCGCCAGCGTCAGCTCGAAAGCACGCGGCAGCACCTTTTCGGATTTGTCGGAGCTTTCCGTCTGGAAAAGCTGCAT
The DNA here is from genome assembly GCA_050258115.1 of Deltaproteobacteria bacterium. GTDB lineage: Bacteria > Pseudomonadota > Alphaproteobacteria > Rhizobiales > Hyphomicrobiaceae > JAGVSR01. The sequence goes on from JBLMYE010000299.1 coordinate 390, forward strand.
CCCGCCGACGCGCAGGAACGGCAGCATGATGATCGCGATCACGATGATGCCGAGACCACCCATGCCGCACAGAAGTGCGCGCCAGAGAAGAATCCCGCGCGGCAGGTTTTCGAGCCCCGCCATGACGGTTGATCCCGTCGTCGTCAGCCCCGACATCGTCTCGAAATAGGCGTCCGTGTAGGACAGGCCGTGGCCCAGGAAGGGCAATGCGGCGAACGCCGCGATCACGACCCACGCGACACTGGTGAGCAGAAAGCCTTCTTTGACGCCGATGCGTCCGGGGTTTTCATCATAAGCAAAAAGAACGAGAAGTCCGCCGGCGAAAAAGGTCACGATCGAAGAAGCGGCAAACGCTTCCCACCCATCATGATCATCGGCGAGGTCTACGAGAGCCGGAAGAAGCATCGTCGCCGCGATCGTGCAGAGCATGAGGCCGAGCGCGAAGAGAATGGGCCTGAGTTGTAGCAACGCGTTCAGCCCGCGAGCTGCGGGCCCCCCAAAACCGGCATGCCGTGTGGCTGCCGCCTTTGTCACTGTTCGATTATTTGCCGGCGCGCGGTCAAGCCCGAGCAGAGTCCCCTGGAGACACCGATGGCCGTGCGAAGCCTCCGGGCGACACCATTGGGCACCGTTTACACGCCAAAGATCGACCAGCCCGTCTGATGCGCGATCCGCTCCAGTGCCCTCGTCCCGAGCTTGGAATTGCCTTGCCCGTCGAGTCCGGGCGACCAGACCGCGATCGAAGCACGCCCCGGGACGATCGCCAGAATTCCTCCGCCGACGCCACTTTTGCCCGGAAAGCCCACCTTGTAGGCGAAATCGCCCGAGCCGTCGTAGTGCCCGCACATCAGCATCAGAGCATTGATGCGTCGCGCCCGCTCTTTCGACACGACGGAGATACCCGTGCGCGGATCGCGCCCGCTGTTGGCGAGAAATAGTCCCGCGTTGGCCAGCTGCACGCAGTTCATTTCAATCGCACACTGGTGAAAGTACACTCCGAGAGTGAGTTCGACCGGGTTCTGCATGTTCCCGAAGGCGCGCATATAGTTGGCCAGCGCCGCGTTACGGTAGCCGTGCTCCTGCTCGGAACGGGCGACGGCCGGATCGATCGACACACTGTCGTCGTCGGCCGCGACACGGACAAACCGCAGGATTTCGCCGATGGCCTCACGCGGCTTGTGCCCCGCGAGGATCACGTCCGAGACGACGATCGCCCCCGCGTTGATGAACGGATTGCGCGGTATGCCTTTCTCGTGCTCGAGCTGCACAATGGAGTTGAAGGCGGTTCCGCTCGGTTCGCGCCCCACCCGCTTCCACAAGGCATCCCCGACCTTGCCCAGCGCCAGCGCCAGCGCGAAAACCTTCGAAATGCTCTGAATCGAAAACGCTTCCTGCGCGTCCCCCGCGGTCACGCAACTGCCGTCGAGCGTAGCGACGGCGATCGCGAACTTGCACGGATCGACCTTGCCGAGTTCAGGGATGTAATCGGCGACCTTGCCCCGATCCGCCACGCCGCTCAGCTCGTCGTAAGCCTCGCGCACCAGCGCTTCCAGATCGATCATGTCGAAGTTGCCCTGCCTCATGCTGACGGGCCGATCTTAGCGCGGCACATAGGCTGTTGCTTGCAGCACTTCGTCACCCGTGAGGACCCAAATTCTGTCGTGGCCGGCCAGCCGCCCGCGGTCTGATCGCACGGCACGGATCAGCCCGTAGCCGCATGTTCGTAGATGTCCTCTTCCTGCGCGTTGTGAATACGCACGAGCGCCTCGATCGACTCGATGATCCGCTGCGCGTCCCGGATCAGATACCGGTCTGTGTCCGAGACCTTGAGATCTTTCGTCAAGCGTTCTAGCAGCCGGGCGGAGTGCAGAATCTCACGATGCGCCCGGCTCATGGCAGCCAGGCCATGCCGGTCATGAAGATACCTCGCGAGCTTGGGATAGACGCGCCCCTCGTCGTCCTGTTCGTGGACGACGATCTTCGTCATCACCAGAGTGGAGGCTTCGCGAATGAGAGATTCGGCCGCGTCGGGCGCGGCGTCGTCCAGGCCATCCGCGATCTCGCGTAGGCGATCGAGCGTGGCGCCGAGTTTCACATGCCCTTCCTGCAACGCCGTCGCAGCGGCGGGTTGCAAGGTCTCATGGCCGGGTTTCCACCCGGGCGTCAGCGCACGCAGCGCGTTGAGAATGACGGCAACGTCGATGACTTCCTGCGTCAGGGCCCCGGCGACCGGGGTGAGATATCCGAATGCCGCTGCAATCATGGCAACGCCCGAGAGCGTCAGGCCGGCAACGATGCTCTGCACCGCAATACGGCGGGCGCGGCGCGCGATGATGATGCCTTGCGAGACCCGATCGAGGCGATCGACGAGAACGACGACATCGGCTGCATCGGAAGAGGCGGTCGCCCCGCGGGCGCCCATTGCGATGCCGACATCGGCCGCGGCAAGCGCGGGCGCGTCGTTGATGCCGTCGCCAACCATGACGGTGGGATTGAGGCGCTGCTCGACAACCACCGCTTCGACCTTGTCGGATGGCTCACGGTCGGCCAGAACCGCGTCCAGATCGAGCGCGGCTCCGATCGTCTCCGCCGAGTCGGCCCGGTCGCCCGTCACCATCACGATACGGCGAATGCCGGCCTCCCGGAGCGACTGGATTGCCCGCGGCGTCTCGCGGCGCAATTCATCCGCCAGAAGAATGGCACCGGCGACGCGCCCATCGACCGAAACGAACACACTGAGGGCCGAACGCCACGACGCGCGCCTCAGCGCCCTCGCCGCCCACGGCTCCGGGCGGCCCGCCCCGCACACGAGTTGATAGGACCCCGCTTTGACCTGCCGGCCGTCGACCCTGCCCTCCAGCCCGGCCCCCATGGCCTCGTGAACCTTGTCGGGCAGGGCGAGGTTCAGACCGCGCGCGGACGCGGCATTCACGATCGCGGCCGCCACCACATGCTGCGATGCCTGCTCCAGCGATGCGGCGAGCCGCAGAACCTCGTCGGGATTTTCCCCCGGTGCCGTCTCGACCGCCACCAACCGCGCGCCGCCGACCGTCAGCGTTCCGGTCTTGTCGAACATCACCGTGTGCGCGCGCGCGAGTGCTTCCAGCGGGCCACCGCCCTTGATCAGAACACCGAGGCGCGCAGCGTGCGAGACCCCCGCAATGAAAGCCACAGGCGCTGCTAGAATGAGCGGGCACGGCGTAGACGCGACGAGCACGGCAAGTCCGCGGATGGGATCCCCGGAGAACAGCCAGGCAGCGGCGGCGAGGACGAGCGTCACCGGCAGAAGGACGAGAGCGTAACGGTCCGCGAGACGGATGAAAGGAGCCTTGGCCGTCTGCGCGGCGGTCACGAGCCGGACGATCCCCGCATAGGTGCTTTCGCCGGCCTTCGCACGGGCGCGCATTTCGAATGTCGCCCCCGCGTTGATTGCGCCACTGCGGACAGCCTCACCCCGATCGCGCGCGATGGGAATGGGCTCACCGGTCAGTGCCGCTTCGTCGAGCATCGCACCGTCGGACAGGATCGCGCCATCGACGGGAACAACCTCGCCGGCGCGCACGATGATCGTATCGGAGACATCGACCTCATCGACCGCCACGTCCTCGATCACGTCTCCAATGCGGCGATGAGCAATTCGCGGCGCGCGGTCGACAAGCGATTTTAGTTCGCGTTCCGCGCGCGCAACAGCGTAGTCCTCCAGAATATTGCCTCCGGCATACATCACCGCGACGACGGCCCCCGCCAGCGGTTCACCCAGAAGCAGAGCCGCCGACATGGAAACGAAGGCCACCGCGTCGACCCCGAGCCGTCCGGCGAGGAGATCCCGCACGATCGATATGGCGAGACCGGCGATGACCGGAGCGGTGCCCAGCGCCCAGATGCGGCTGGCCAAAACGTCATCGCCATTGCGCAGCCAGACCAATATCCCGCCGGCGAGCCCGGCGATGGCGATGACAAACAGCAGCCGTTTGATGAAGCGTTCGGTCGGCATCGCACACAGGAGACAAGACAATTAATTCAAACTGCCCGCCTACGCGACCGGGACAGTCAATGGTGCGGACGGTGGGAATCGAACCCACACGGCATTGCTACCTCAGGATTTTAAGTCCTGTGTGTCTACCAGTTCCACCACGTCCGCACGTGGGGCGCGCCTTTATGCTCTGCCGCGCCACCGGGCGCAATCATATAGAGGCGGGTTCATGGCTTCGCCCATGCCGGATCGCCGCAATCAGCAGCATATAAAGCAGCGCCGCGTTCAGCATGTGCCAGACCGCATGCGTTCCCCGAGAACGACCGAAAACGGGCGTCAGGTCGCACACTTCGAAATCGATAGTGCGGAAGGTCAGCGAAATCGCGAACACCAGTGCACTCGCCAACACCAGACCGCCTGCCGGGTGGCGGCGGACGAGGAGCGCGCCGCCGATCATCACCAGAGCCGCGAGCGCAGGAACGTAGCCCAGCGAACCGTTGAAACAGGGGCGACCTGCCGCTGCCGTGATCGGCAGCATGGCCGGATCACAGGGAATAGCCCCGGCATAGCGCATGGCGGCAAGAAACAATCCGAGCGCCAGAATGACCGCGAGGACCGGCGCTTCTAGGAAACGCCGCATCGCATACCCGAGATAACCGATCATAAAGATGCCGATGGGAGCCGTGTCGGCGACGGACGCCCATCGGGTTGCATAGGTGTGGAAAAGAAAGCTGCCAGTTCCGATGATGCCGACGAGCACGACGAGCGCCCACTCGATGCGTCGCGCACCTGCATCCGCCCTGCGCGCGAGTTCCACAGCCGCCGCGATCGCCGCCAGAAAAAATGCGTCGTTGGAGACGGCGTTGAACGGTTCGGCCCAGAATGCCGGGTCGCCGGCCCTCTCGCAGTACGCGAGGATCTTGTCCGTCCACGCCATCCGCGCGTGCCTGCCTTTATGTCAACGGCGACGAACGAGCGGCGATCAATTCGCCGCGCGCTGATTGGGCGTTCCAGACGCGCCGTTTGCTTGAGTTGCCTTCTGCATGAGAGCGAGCAACTCGTCGGGCTTCTCGATATCGATCGTATGCGGATGCTTGGGATCGG
>JBLMYE010000300.1:0-4036 GCA_050258115.1 Deltaproteobacteria bacterium
TGCCCCTCGGACGTTCGCTGCGAGTTGCGCCTTGAGGTCGGCGATGTTCTCGTCCGGGTTACGGGCGGGGTAACGGGCCGATGTCAGAAGGGTGCGAATTGCGGCTTCATGGAAATGTCCCGCGGATACCAGATGGGTGGGTTCGATGTAGACGCCTTCTTCTTCGACGGTGCGGGCACGCGGGCTCATCGAACCGGGCGAAAGACCGCCGATGTCGGCATGATGGCCGCGGCTTGCCACGAAAAAAGCGGGCTGGGGCTCGGCATCGATAAACACGGGCGTGACGACGGTGATATCGGGAAGGTGCGTCCCACCCTGATACGGCGCATTGAGCAGAAAGCTGTCGCCCGGCATCATCATCTCGCCGAACGCGCCGCGCACGGCGGCGACGGAGCTGTCCATGCTGCCCAGATGGACAGGAACGTGCGGCGCGTTCGCCACCAACTCCCCACGGGCATCGAAGAGCGCGCAAGAGAAGTCGAGGCGCTCCTTCATATTCACGGAGCGGGCCGTGGCGCGAAGGGCCTCGCCCATGTTTTCGGCAATCGACGAGAAGCGGTTGGCGAAGACTTCGAGGAGAACGGGATCGGGGACTGATGGGGACGTTTCAGGACGGGTCGCCGCTCGTGGGCGGGTGCGGGAGAGAACGAGGTCGCGGCGCGCCGTGAGAGTTGCCGACCAGCCGGGCTCCACGACGACGCTCTGATGAGGTTCGATTATGATGGCGGGGCCGGAAATGCGATCTTCCGGTTGAAGCGCCGCGCGGTCATGGACCGATGCCTCATGCCAGCTTCCTTCTGAGAAGAAGCGACGGACCTTCGAAGCGGGAGGGCAAGGCTGCGGGGCAAGCCCTGTGGCGGGCGGTTCAATTCGGCCGGTTGCTTCCACTTCGATATGTGCGATGCGGATCGGCTTGCCGGGCGAGGTGAAGCCGAAGCGGCGCTTATGCGCGGCTTCGAAATCGGCGCGCATGATCACGGCTTCGGACAGTTCGACAGGAATGGCGGTGTCGGTTCCGGCATAGGCGAGATGCAGCCGGGTGATGAGCGCGATATCGTCGTGTTCGATGCCCTCGTCGAGCAGTTGGCCGGTTGCCTCGTTGCCAAGAGTCCAGGCCATGTCTTCGAGGGTACGAACGGACGTTTCATCGAGGGGCAGTTCTATCGAGCGTTCGCGGCTGGCGCGGGCCGGGGCGAGTGCCATCCCCCATGCCGAGAGGACGCCGGAGAGTGGATGGATGAGGACTCGCGACATGCCGAGAGCGTCGGCGATCAGGCAAGCGTGCTGGCCGGCGGCCGATCCGAAGCACTGGAGAACGTAGTTCGTCACGTCGTAGCCGCGCTCGATCGATATGCGCCGGATCGCTGCGGCCATGTTCTCCACGCCGACACGGATGGCACCGTCGGCAATGGCTTCAGGACTGAGCGTGCCGTGCATAACAGCTGCGAGCGCGGCGAACGCCCGCTTCACAGCGTCGAGATCGGGCGGCAGGTTCTGCCCGGGTCCGAAGATGTGCGGGAAGCTCTCCGGGTGGAGTTTGCCCAGCATCAGGTTCGCGTCGGTCAGCGTCAAAGGTCCGCCCTTCCGGTAACACAGCGGGCCTGGATCGGAGCCGGCACTTTCGGGTCCAACGCGGAGGCGTCCCTCTACGAACCGGACGATCGAGCCACCGCCGGCTGCGACGGTGTGAATGTCGAGCATCGGCACGCGCAGGCGCACGCCCGCCACCTCCGTTTCGAACGTCCGCTCGTAATTGCCTGCGAAGTGGGACACGTCGGTGGATGTGCCGCCCATGTCGAAGCCGATGACGCGTTCGAAGCCTGCCTGACGCGCCGTTTCGGCCATCGCAACGATGCCGCCCGCAGGTCCGGAAAGGATGGCATCCCGGGCTCGGAATGCTCCGGCCGCAGTCAGGCCGCCCGAGGACGCCATGAACATCAAGGGCGACTTTCCGCGGTCGTCACCAGAAATGTTGGATGCAACGTGATCGATGTAGCGGTCGAGAACGGGCGAGAGATAAGCGTCGGCAACCGTGGTATCGCCGCGCCCGATAAGCTTGACGAGAGGCGAGACCTCGTGGCTCACGGAGACCTGCTCGAAGCCGATCGCGCGGGCAATTGCCGCCGCACGCCGTTCGTGCTCCGGAAACGCCCAGGCATGGAGGAATACGATGGCGACGGCCGCAATTCCGTCCGCTTTCGCTTCGCCGAGCGCAGCTTCCAGTGCGGCTTCGTTCAGAGGCGTTTCGACGGACCCGTCCGCCAGTATGCGCTCGTCCGCTTCAATGACGCGCGCATGGAGCATGTCTGGCTTGACCACCGCCTTGGCGAAAATATCGGGCCTTGCCTGCGTTCCGATCTCCAGTGCGTCGGCGAACCCTCGCGTGATCACAAGAGCGGTTGAGGCACCTTTACGCTCCAGAAGAGCATTCGTCGCAACCGTGGTTCCCATTTTTACGGCGCTTATGCGCGTGAGAGGAATCTCGTCTCCGGGGAATAGCCCAAGAAAATGCCGGATGGCGTGAAGCGCTGGATCTTCGTAGGCCTCCTTGTTGACGGACAGGAACTTGCGAATGTGAAGGCCGCCCTGCGGGTCGCGTGCGACCACGTCGGTGAATGTGCCGCCGCGGTCGATGAAGAATTGCCATCTGTGATCGTTCGTATCGGCAGCGTTCATCGTGCCATCGGTTTCTATCGAGGTTTCATGGATGCCTTCGCCCGCATTTGTTCAGCTACAAGGCAAGCCGCAAGGGCGTCAATGATGCCTGAGCGCTAAGTGGACATGGGTGCGGCTTCAACACGGAATAAAGCCTCCCTTCTTTTGGACCCGAAAAGCAGTTAGTTCTGGAATCGATATGTCCGACGAGACTTTCATCGACACGCTGACCCGTCCCCGGCGGAGCGCGAACGGGTTACTGGCGCGCGCGGGCCGGCGGTTGCGTGCGCTTGGAATACTGCGGCGTCGGCGGTGGCGGCGGTCGACCGGGTTTACGTCGGCATTCGTCGTTCTGATGGCCAAGATGGCGGCCGCGGACGGCGTCGCCGTCTCGTCGGAGGCGGCGGTGTTCGAGCAGTTCGTGGACGTTCCCCCGAGTGAGCTTCCGCGCATCAGAACGCTCTATGACCAGGCCGCTGCAGATGTGACCGGCTATGAGATCTATGCCGACCGGGTCGGTGAGATGCTGAAGCGCGATCCCGAGACGAAGCGGCGTGTTTTCGAGTGCCTCATGTATATCGCGTGTGCGGATGGCGTTCTGCATCCGGCTGAAGACCATGTTCTGAAAACGGTGGCAGCCCGTTTCGGCTACTGCGATACCGAGTTCCGCACGATCCGCGCGCAATTCGTGCATGATCCCGACACCCCCTATGCCATCCTCGATCTGATGCCGGATGCAACTGAGAAGGAAATCCGAAGCCGTTACCGCCGGCTGGTTCAGGAGAACCATCCCGACCGGCTGATCGCGGAAGGCGCACCGCCCGGAGTCGTCAAGGCGGCCGGCGCCAAACTCGCCCATATCAATGCGGCATTCGAGGAGATTGCGCGGGAGCGCGGGTTTCGGGGGGGCCGGTCATGAGTACGGCTCCCCTCATCCGCGAACCGGACAGCGCGCTCGTTGCCGATCTTTTTCCCTCGCCCAACATCGAGCCCCGTTTTCGCGGGCTGACGCCGTCGATCCTCGTGCTGCATTATACCGGTTTGCCGAGCGTCGAGCGGTCGCTCGAGGTTCTGTCCCGTCCCGACTGCAAGGTGTCGTGCCACTACGTTATCGATGATGACGGGCGCATCGTGCAGATGGTGGCGGAAGAGATGCGCGCGTGGCACGCCGGCGTCTCGTCGTGGCAGGGAGAAACCGATATCAACTCCGCGTCGGTCGGAATCGAAATTCAAAATCCGGGACACACGCTCGGCTATCCGGACTTTCCCGAAGCCCAGATGCGCGCCGTCATTGCGCTCGCCGCTGACATCTGCGACCGGCATGGGATCGCGCCGGAGCGCGTGCTGGCGCACTCCGATGTCGCGCCGTCGCGGAAGATCG
>JBLMYE010000301.1:0-3273 GCA_050258115.1 Deltaproteobacteria bacterium
AGCCAACCGGAGCCTCGGGCAGCGACTTCAAACGCGGGCATCCGGCCGGACACCCGCGTTCGACGTGCTTATGTCCGAGGTGGACCCTAAAGTCAACGCGGCAGGGCGAAGAGTACGCGGGAGTTGACTAGGATCAAGGCTGGTCGTCCGTGTCCTTCGTAACTTTATCAGACTCTCGCTGCCAGTTGCGAGGGGCGCTTTTGCGACTTCCCCAGACTTGAGGCTGCCGGGCATTCTCGGCAGCCGATTTTTTTACCTCTTGGACCGCACCGCGGCCCGGGGGAAAGCTCCATGGTTCTGCCATGGCCAGGCGCTCCAGTGACGGCGTGGAGCCTCGAGATGGAGACCTCGTGCAGAACCCGCCGCCGATCCATTTGCCAGACATCCCGGTCTTGGAATGCGGCACCGACTTTCCGTTTCAGACGCTGGTCGCGCATCTCGACCGGGCGCACGCCCTGCTGGATCTCGCGACGGCGCGGGTACCGGTCACCGCGCTGAGGCACCTCGATCGCCTCTCGCGTGCCTGGCTGGTCAAGTGGGAGAACACCCACCTATCGGAGATTGATGCGGTTGCCCGGATCCTCGACCGGCCGGGGGCTCACTTTTTCTCCGTCAATTATGAGTGGGGATGCACGTGCCGTGTCGCTCCTGCGGCTGATGGAGCGAGCGCCCGGCTCCTCCGGGTGCTCGACTGGACGACACCGGGGCTTGGGGCAAACATCATCGCAGCTTGCGTGATGGCGCCGGCGGGGCGGTATGTGACGCTCACCTGGCCCGGCTATACGGGTGTGCTGTCGGCGCTGGCGCCGGGCCGGTTCGCGGTGGCGCTCAATCAGGCGCCCATGCGCAAGGCCGCTGGGTTCTATTACCTCGATTGGGCTGCAAATCGCCTTCGCGTCTGGTCGATGCCTCATCCCACGCCTGCGCACGTGCTGCGGTCGGTGTGCGACGAAGCCATCTCCTTCGATGACGCTGTCGGCCGGCTGGAAAAGGAACCCCTGTCGACACCGGCTATCTTTTCCGTGTCGGGTTTGGGCGCGCCGGAAACGGTGGTCATCGAGCGAACGGAAACGGAGGCCCGGGTGCATCGGGGGAGCCAGGTGGCGGCAAACCATTGGCATTCGAGCGGATGGCGGGGGCATCCGCGCGGCGTGGATAGTGCTGGGCGTGCGGCCATGCTCGCGCGGATCGACCCTGCGTTCGGTTCAGATTTCCGCTGGCTGAAGCCTCCCGTGCTGAACGCGCGGACGCGTCTCGTCATGGTTGCCGATGCGGCAGCCGGCCGGATCGAAGCGCAAGGGTTCGAGCGCGAGGCGCCCGCCACCGCGCGGCTTGATCTCAACGTTAACCGGCGGACGCCTGTTCCCTAGGGAACGGCGCGGAAAATCGACATATGATGTCGTGCTGGGCCGCCGGGGCGCGTCCGGCAGGGTTTGCGTGTTCATCCGGGAGGCGGACATGAAGGAAAGCCTGCACGACATTCGCGCCCGCAAGGAGTATGAGGCGATCCGCGGGTTCTACATTCACGTGATGGTTTTCGTTCCCGTCCTACTTCTCCTTTTTGTGCTCGACATCGTCGGGGGAAGCGGCACTTGGGTGCATTGGGTCGGCCTGGGATGGGGACTTGGTCTTGCCTTCCACGCCTATGCGGCCTTCGTGATGGAGCCGCGGAAAATGGCGCGCTGGGAGCAGGAGCAGATCGAGGCGATCGGGCGGCGTGGCGCGGCCGGCGGTCCGGGGTAAGGGGCGGCCTTGCCCTCAAGTGTTGCGACAGCGACTGTCCTGAAGCGCCGGGTGAGGCCTGCCTCAGACGCCGGGGTCCAATGTTTCACGGAAAACATCGGCGGATATGGCACCAGGAACGCCAGATCTCATGAGCCTTTCGGTCTGAGTTGCCCGGAACGCCCGGGGCCGCAAGAGGGCTTGCACCGGGACGGCGCAGCGTTTAGAAGCGGGCCTCGCCTGAAAGGCACCACGGCTTCCGGAGAGGTGGCAGAGTGGTCGATCGCGCCGCACTCGAAATGCGGAGTACGGGCAACCGTACCGGGGGTTCGAATCCCTCCCTCTCCGCCAGTTCTCCACAGCATAGCCGCCCGCGTCGAACCTTACGCCGAAGTACCGCGATTGGGGGGCTGCGGGGCGTTTGGGCCTCGATCTTCAAATTGAGGGACCGCATGAATGACAAGACCGTTATCATCGTTGCTCTAAGTGTCGTGGCGGGCTCCACGACAACCGCGATTGCTGCCTCGCCCGATAAGTGGACCGAACTGATGCAGCGCGCGTCGGCGGCCTGCATGAGGGCAAGTGAGCTCAAGGGGGCAAAGAGCAGCGCGCCGGTCGACTTCACCGACAAGGTTCTCGTGATGGTGGACGGAGTCTGGCCGCAGCCGCACATGAAGAATGCGCCGGCGCGGTTCGCTTGCCTCTACGACAAACGCGCCCAGACGGCCGAAGCCAACGAAGCGGCACGCTGACGAACTGACGTGCCGTTATTTAGGGTCGCCCCGCTCTCCAATACTGGCGACGGCTTCCGATCACTGTCGGAGTCACTTCATATTCTTGCATTGGGTTGTTGCGGCTGCGGCCCTGACACTCACGAATGGCTCGTCAGCGTGGACCGGGAATGAGGCTGGTGATCCCATGCTGGAAGCTGCGGAGCCGAAAATCGAGCTCGGAAGGCACGAACACCCTTTTGCGGCCCAAGCTGCTCTTCATACCATAAAGCTCCCCAGAGCAGCTGCTCAAAAGAATGGCCGGTGCAGCCGGTCCACCGGCCAGGGATCAGGCGCGTTCCAGGAGAGTTCCGCGCCTGGGGAGGAAGGGGCTGCCGGGCACGGTCAAAGTTCAAGATTTTGATATGCGGGTCCGTTTGTACGTCTTGAGAGAACCTTCGCGCGCTAGGCCCGGGCTGCCTTCTCGGCCAGCGCCGCGTTCGCGAACCGGCATCCTTCGAGTAACGGATAAGCGCTGGCACGTGGAGCGACGTTCGAGGTTGACTTGATGTTCTAATGGGTCCCGCCCGACAGGGGGATCGTGAAATTCAAGTAGCCGGCGTCACCTTCGAGACGGTTCTCGACATCAAATTCATGGAAGTATTTCAAGTTGCCACTGACGTGAGTTTCACCGAGCATGAAGGAGAAGTCGATCGCCGGACCGAGCGCGATCACCCGACCCTCGAAATCACCAACGAACCTTGTGCCGGCGCCGCTATCTCCCGTGACCTGCTGGTAAAAATAACCTTGCAGACCCAAGGCGAAGGTCTTCGAGAAATGC
>JBLMYE010000302.1:0-7414 GCA_050258115.1 Deltaproteobacteria bacterium
TCGCCGATGCCCGCGCACCGACCCCCACGAAGGCCGCCGAGTGGGCGGTGCCCAAGTATTCCGAGTTAATGGCCGACATTGCCGATCGCAGTTCGCGCCTGCGCATCGCCTGCCGCCGCACTATCGAGACATCACGAACCCATTTGAAAGCCGCCGCTCGAGGTCTGCCACGCGCCGAGGACCTGACGGCTTCGGCAAGGCAACGGTTCGATGCGGTCGATCAGCGGCTCCCCCGCGCGCTCCTGGCCAACACGCGCGCTCACGGAGTACGCCAGGCGCGAATTGCGGGACGGCTGACTCCCGGCTTGCTGATTAACCTTGCCGAACGCCGCGACCGCAGGCTCAACGACATTTACGCCCGCGCGCGTGCCGCGTTGACCCGGATTGCATCTGAGCGCCGCATGAGGTTCGAGCGGATCGGTGGGCGGCTGCGTATCGAAGCGGTTGTCAACCGTCTGGACCAGAAACGGACGGCGTTAGACGCGCGGGCGAAGCTTCTGGCCTCCTACAGCTATCAGAGTGTCCTGGCTCGCGGCTTCGCCGTCGTGCGTGACGAGCACGGCGCAATGGTTCGCCGGTCGCACGGTCTTCGCGTGGGGCAATCACTCGAGATCGAATTCGCCGACGGTAAGACGGCCGTTGAGGTTAAGAGCGGGACGGCGCCCTCTCATCTTTTAGGGGAGGCTGCGTCCGACCGCCCGGCACGCAAGAAAAAAGGCGTGCCCCCGCAAGGTTCTCTCTTCTGAGGAGTTTGCTCCGCTCAAAGCGGCAAGCCGTCTTGCCGTGGCGCTCCAAGCTCTTTACATACCCCTCAGAAGCAAGCCCCGGCTGCCCCGGGAAGGCATCATGATGAACAGGCTCGAACGATTGTTTGGCGGCGGCTCAGAAGCACGTGTCCGGTATCTGGCAGGCGAATTTCAAGTGCTGTCGGCTGGCGACTACGTCCGCTGCGCCGTGACGGGTGCGCGCATCGACTTACAGAACCTGAAGTATTGGAGCGTCGAACTTCAGGAAGCCTACGCGACCCCTGAAGCGTCGATGACGCGCTACCTCGAAACTCACCCCGATGGCTGAGACGCGGTTCTCTTGCGCCGCCCGATGACAGCCAGGAGATGATCGGTGAGGATGGCCTCACCCTCTCTGTCAAATACCAGAGACACCTGCACTTGCCGCGCAGCTGCCTTCAGTGCGCCCTGGGTCCCGCTGGATGCCAGCCTGACGAAATCCTTTTCGGTCGTCACCAGCGTTGCGCCCGACCGTCCGGCCTCTTGCAGAAGCGCGCCGGCCTCCTCGTCGGTAAAGACATGATGGTCGGCAAAGGCCCGCCATGAAACGATCGACGCGCCGTTGCACTCCAGAAGCCGCCTGAAACGCGCCGGGTTCCCGATTCCGGCAAATGCGATCACGCGAGCGCCACGGAGCCATGCCGTCGCCCCGACCGGCTGCTGTCGCGCCACGAGGATGGAGCCGCCGAAGCGGTTCCCGATCGTCGCTGCAAGCCGTTCGCGGTCCTCGCGCCGGCCGTTCACGACGATGAGGTCGGTCTTAGAAAGCTGAAGGTCTAGCGGTGCGCGGAGAGGACCCGCGGGAAAGATGCGTCCGTTCCCGAATTGCCGCTCTCCATCGACGACGGCGATGGTGACGTCTTTTGCCAGCGACGGGTTCTGCAATCCATCGTCCATGAGCACGGCGTCCGCCGCAACGCCGGCCTCGGCGAGGGCCCGCACGCCTGCCACCCGATCCGGCGAAACCATCACCGGCGCCACGCGGGCAAGCAGGAGGGCTTCATCGCCCACGTCAGCCGCGCTGTGCCGTCCCGGATCGACCCTCGTCGGAGCGCGCACCGCCGATCCGTAGCCGCGCGTCAGGAACACGGGGTTCAGTCCATGCTCTTGCAGGCAACGGGCAATCCACAACGAAAGAGGAGTCTTGCCTGTCCCGCCGGTCGTGAAATTTCCAATGCAGATGATGGGAACGTCACTGACGAATGCCGGCGCACGCGCGATGCGACGCGCGGATACGAAGCCGTAGACGCGCGACACAGGCGCCAGCAGTCGCGCCACGGGCGACGGCGTCGCCTCATACCACCACGTTGGCTCACGATAGGGCACGCCGCAGCCCCGTCGCCGGCGCATCTGCTGCTGCCGGTTCATTCTCGTCGGTCGACGATGGCGGAGCCGTGGCCGCTGGCAGTAATGGCAAAAGAGCGGCCAGCGATTTCTCGAGCGCGCCCCCCATTGCCTGCAATACGCCGTCCGCCGCGCGGTGCGCCTCTTCGCGCGCCGATTGATTGGTGAGCAGCCGCAACGCCGCTGTGGCCAGCTCTTGCGAATTTCCAACCTGAGCGACGGCGCCGGTCCGCTGAAGCCGCCCGTAGATTTCCGCGAAGTTCTGGTGATGCGGTCCGCTCATAACCGCGCAGCCGAGGCGGATGGCTTCAATTGGATTCTGCCCGCCACGTGGAACGAGCGACCCGCCGAGGAACACAACCTCACCGAGGGAATAGAAAAGTCCCAGTTCTCCGATGGTGTCGGCCAGATAGATGTCCGTCGAGGCGGCGGGATCGGTACCCGTCGAACGCCGCGTCACGTCGAAGCCTGCCGCAGCAAGTTCGGCCGCCACCTGCCCGCCACGCCCGGGATGCCGCGGAGCGATGATAGTCAGAAGGTCGGGCATTTGCTGGCGGAGAATACGATGAGCTTGGGCGACGAGCAGCTCTTCGCCGTCGTGCGTGCTTGCCGCAATCAGTAGGGGGCGGTCACCGGTAATTCCCTTTAAACGCGCCAGCTCGGACTTGTCGACTGGTGGTGCCGGAGCGTCGACTTTCAGGTTTCCGGCGTCCAGGGTGCGGGGTGCGCCAAGCAGCGCGAAGTGCCGTGCGAGCTGCGCGTTCTGCGCGAGCACGACGGCAAACCGGCCGAACAGCTGCTGGGCGATACGCCGGCGCCGTCTCCAACGGCGGCTACTGCGCCCGGACATGCGGGCATTCACAAGCGCCATGGGCGTGTGGCGATCCGAGACGGACATGATGATGTTGGGCCAGATATCACTCTCGGTGAAAATAGCGAGGTCGGGTTGCCAGTGATCGAGAAAGGACTTCACGGCTTGCGGCGTGTCGATCGGCGCATACTGGTGAAAGGAGCGCTGCGGAAGCCGCGCCGCAGCGATTGCCGCTGACGTGACGGTCCCGGTCGTTACGATCAGATGCAGGTCGGGCCGCGCCTCGGCCAGTCGTTCGATGAGCGGCAGCACGGCATTGAATTCACCGACGCTCGCGGCATGAACCCATGCGAGGAGCCCCGCCGGGCGTGGCCGGCTGGCAATTCCGAGCCGCTCGGGCCGGCGCGCGGCATCTTCCTTGCCGCGCCGCTCGCGGTGATCGAGAATAAACGGGGCAAACGGAGCGAGCGCGCGCGTCAGCGACTTGTACGTTTTCAGCGCCAGACCGGGCCGCGATGGCGGAATAGACAGGTCCGCAGACCGTGGTGTCGCACGCGCCACGTCCGCCCCGGCAAGCTGGTAGGCGCGGCGGGTGACGGCGTTGAGATCGTGCTCCACCTGCTGGCGTAGGGCCTCCAGCATCTGCGCACTCGCGTCGCGCGGCACGAAGATGGGATCGCCATAGACGAACGCAAGCCGCGAATAAGGCAGATTGATCGTCAACCTGCTCCAGGTATCGAGGGATTTGAAACGTGACGTGGCCGCCGCCAGCGGAACGATCGGCCGCCCGCTCAGCCTTGCCAGAGTGACGATACCTTCACCGCAGCGCCGCGCCGGTCCGGGCGGGACATCCGCCGTCATGACGAACGACTTCCCCTGACCAAGGCACTGCAAGGCCGCACGCAAAGCACTTGCACCGCCGCGATCTTTCTTGCGTCCCGCCGACCCGGCCCCGCGCACCAGCTCGACGCCGAGATGCTCCATTGTCGTTCCGATCAGTTCCGCGTCGCGATGGCGGGCCACCATGGCGGCGACGGGAACATCTGGACGATAAGATCCGGACATCATGAACTGTCCGTGCCATATGGCCACGATACAGGGATGATCGGTTCGTAATCTTTCGAGGATATCGACCGGCTCGGCGACGATGTCGGAAGTCCGCTCGACGAAACGTATGAAGCGGGCGAGTTGGGCGCCCGCCAGTCTGGCTGCGGTCACTCCACCGGTCGGCGTGCGTGCCATCGACTCTCGAGTCCCAGCCTAGACAAATCCTGGTCTGCGAAGCCCACGGTCTCGAAAATCGTTCTGATCGCGGGCAGTTGCGGACGAGTGCTCAAGCCCCCTTGTCTCAGGTGAGAGCATCGCATATCAACCGAAATCATGGGCTCTCTGCGAGTTATCGACCGCAGCGATGCCCCGGCCGACAACGGCGGCCTAACTGCCATGCCGCAGCGTCCGAGCGGAGCGGCGATCAGCCTCCAGGACCTTTCGATCCGATATCATGCCGCTCAGCCGGATTAAGCAGTTCAAGCGAAGTCTGCGCAAGCAATCCATGAATCTGCGGTCGCAAGTGGCGGCACGCGCTCCCGCCCCCGTGCGTCGTGCCGTATCGCCCTTCGTCGGCTATGCCGACATGTTGCTTTTTGATCATCTCTTCATACGGATATTGTTTCCCAATCGCCACAGGCTGACGCCACGCGCCTGGCGGGCAGCTCAGCCCCTCCCGTTCCAACTGCGAACGGTCAAAGCGCTCGGGGTGAAAACCGTGGTCAATCTGCGCGGCAACCCCGAGCAGACCACGGCGAGATTCGAGCGCGCGGCATGTGATCGAATCGGATTGACGTACGTCGATTACCGTCTGCGCAGCCGGGACGCCCCGTCCAAGGCAGAACTGCATGGTTTGCGGCAGCTCTTCGAGACCGTGGAACACCCCATTCTACTGCATTGCAAGTCGGGCGCCGACCGTGCCGGGCTGGCGAGCGTTCTCTACCTGCATCTGGTGGAAGGCGTTCCGATTGCAAAAGCAAGACGGCAGCTCAGCTTGCGATACGGTCACATCCGCCAGGCCGACACGGGCGTGCTGGACGCCCTGTTCGATAGCTATCTGGCTCATGCACAACACGATCCCATCGATTTCTTCGCTTGGGTGGACCGCCATTACGACCCCGTGGAACTCAGGAAAACCTTTCGCAGCCGTGGTTGGGCCAATCGTATCGTGGATGGGCTTCTGCGCCGCGAGTGAAGCTCAGTCTCCAGGCGTCGCCGGGTCGAGCAGACGATGCAGGTGAACGACGAAGTACCGCATCAGCGCATTGTCGACGGACTTCTGAGCGGCTGACTTCCATGCCGCGTGAGCCTCCGCATAATTCGGATAGATACCGACGATATCGAGATGCGCGAGATCTCGAAATGTCACGCCGTCGAGTGATTCCAGTTCTCCTCCGAAGACGAGGTGGAGCAGCTGTTTAGGCGGTGCAGGCTTGGACATGCGGACTTCCGGCGCAACTGAGGGGAGGGACGTGATCGCAAACGGCCATCCGGCACCGCGGGACGTGAGAGAACCAACCGGTGCCTGACGCTGCGAGCCTGCCGGGAACGGAACCCGACTGCAACCGCGCGATCAGCCGCGCCAAGTGAAAGGGCTGCCTGGACAATCGGCGATGCAGGGCCGTTTCGCCTATTTTTCGAACAATGTCAGCTCGAGCACGAGAGTGAGCGCGACGAGCAGCATGACGAGCACCCACAAAGCGACGGCTTGCAGACGAGGTTCGGTCATGGCCTCTTCAACCTAAAACCACACCTTTCAACTTAGACTATACCCCGTTTTCGAATTGTCTAAGCAATTTGCAGGCTGGACGTTCGAACGCCGGCAGAGTTGAGGACGGTCCGTGAACACCTTTGATCTCTTGCCGGCAATTGTCTAGCGTCTCGCCAAATGACCTCCATAAGGTTGCGCAACGTCCGATGACCGTTTCTCCCTACGACCAGGACCTCCCAAAGAATCCCGCAAACTATCAACCGCTGACGCCTCTCGTCTTCTTGGAACGGGCCGCGGCGGTGTATCCCGGACACACCGCCGTGGTTCATGGCGGGCTGCGCTATTCGTGGAAGGAGTTCTATGACCGCTGCCGCCGGCTGGCGTCCGCGCTGGCCCGGCTTCAGATCGGTCCCGGCGACACTGTTTCAGTGATGCTGTCCAACACCCCTCCGATGCTCGAAGCCCATTATGCGGTGCCGATGCTGGGCGCGGTGATTCACTCGATCAATACGCGACTGGATGCGCCAATCATCGCCTTCCAGCTCGATCATGCCGAAAGCAAGGTCTTGATCACGGATCGCGAGTTCGCCGATGTCATGGCGGAGGCACTGGCGCTGGCGAAGGTCCGACCGATCATCATCGACTACAACGACCTTGAATTTCCCCAGAGCGGCCGGGCGCTTTCAAATCTGGACTATGAAAAACTTCTGGCGAGTTCCGAACCGGAGTTCACTTGGCGCATGCCGGAGGACGAATGGGAAGCCATATCGCTCAACTACACCTCGGGCACGACCGGCAATCCGAAGGGGGTCGTCTATCATCACCGCGGCGCCGCGCTGATGTGCTACGCGAACACCATTGCGACCGGCATGGGGCGCCATCCCGTCTATCTCTGGACGCTTCCAATGTTCCATTGCAACGGGTGGTGTTTCACCTGGTCGCTGGCCATGGTCGCCGGCACGCACGTCTGCCTGCGCTGGGTTCGGGCCAAGGCGATGTACGATGCCATCGTGGAGCACAAAGTAACGAACATATCCGGCGCGCCGATCGTGATGGCGACTCTTCTCGGCGCGAAACCGCAAGAAAAACGCGTCATCACGCACCGAGTCGCATTCAATCATGCCGCAGCACCACCGCCGCAAGCCGTGCTCGACGCTATGGTTGCCGCCGGGTTCGATCTCACACATCTGTACGGCCTGACCGAAACCTATGGGCCCGCAACGATCAATGAGTGGAAGGTCGAGTGGCAGGAACTCGACGATGAAGTGAGGGCAAAGAAGCGCATTCGCCAGGGCGTTCGCTACGTCGCGCTGGAGGATCTGACGGTCATGGACCCCGAAACGATGACCCGCGTACCCGCCGATGGCGAGACCATGGGCGAGGTGATGTTCCGGGGTAATATCGTAATGAAGGGCTACCTGAAGAATCCCGATGCGACGGCGGAAGCGTTTGCTGGCGGATGGTTCCACTCGGGCGACCTCGGCGTCATGCACCCGGATGGTTACATCCAGCTCAAAGACCGTTCCAAGGACATCATCATCTCCGGCGGCGAGAACATTTCCTCCATCGAGGTGGAAGACGTTCTATACAAACATCCCGCCGTCGCAGCCTGTGCCGTCGTCGCCCGGCCCGACGAGAAGTGGGGCGAGACTCCCTGCGCCTTCGTCGAACTGAAGCAGGGTATGTTGGCGACGCAGGAGGAGATCGTCGCCTGGT
>JBLMYE010000303.1:0-3385 GCA_050258115.1 Deltaproteobacteria bacterium
CGCGTGGGAAGGAGTTGCGAGTCATTGGCTTCCAGGCCGCCGTCCCGGCTCTGCCCTGTAGTTTCAATCAGCAGGTCCATGGCCTTGGAATATGCGCACGCCGGATGTCGCGCTGCTGCAGTTCAAGGCAGAGATCGCCACGATGAAGGCGGCGTGGAAAGCCGGGCTCGCGGCCCTCGGCGTGACAAAGAAGAAAGCCGACGCGGAAAAGGCAATCGGTGAAGGACGATGGTCGGACGCCGTCGCCATCGTGCGCGACGAGCTGGCGCCAGAAGAAACTCAGCTCGGTGGCTCTGCAGTGGCTCAGCAAGCGCTGCCGAAGAAGGGAAGGACGATCGAAATCGGATCGACCCGCTCCCTATCCGCCCCCCCCAAGCCACGCCTGCGGAACCCATGCCGGCCCTGCTCGGTACATCGCGGGAGCGGTTGGAGCTCTTTCGCGAGAGCCGGCTCATCGCGCTTGCGCAAAGTCTCGTCTTTGCCGCACTCTTTACAGTGGGTGTGTATCTGCTCTACGCAGACACGTGGGTGGGCACGGGCAAGGAGCTGCTGGCGCTGATCGTGCTGGGGTTCGGCGTGGACCTGACCGGCGACAGCGTGGTCGCGCTATTCAAGAAGCTCAAGCTGCCTGAAGTGTGAAGGCAACGCCGATTCATTTCCCGCGACAGGAGTGCCCAAGCGGTCGACTCTTTCATTTGTCGCGACTTGGCATTGGGTGTTCCATCAGCCGGAATTCGACGACGGGCGGCTTGCCTTCATCGCCTCTGCGCGCGGCATGGCGGCGGGGAGCTTACGGTATGAGGCTTGAAGGTATCTACGAAAGCTGGAGCGGTTCAGGATGACTTTTCGGCGAACAGCGAGGTGCGCGTGATCGCAATTGATTGGGGAACGACAAACGTCCGCGCCTACCTTGTCGACGAGAAGGGTGTAATAGGGGCCCGGCGGTCGGCTCCCTTTGGCGTCATGGCGGCCCGAGGAAGCGAGTTGATCGCCACCTTGGACGCGCTCGTCGAAGGTTGGCCGGAGTCTGAATCCGGCCCGATCATGATGTGCGGCATGGTCGGTAGCCGGCAAGGTCTGCTCGAAGTTCCTTACGTCCGCTGTCCGGCAACGGAAGCGGATATCGCCCGCGGCGTAAGGGAGATCGATCTGGGGCGCGGCCGGTCGGCGCTGATTTGCCCAGGGTTGATCTGCGAGGACGCGAGCGGAGTGCCCGATGTCCTGCGTGGGGAAGAAACGCAGGCGATCGGCGCACTCGCAGATCTGCCCCTTGGCACAGTTTCACTCTGGCTTCCGGGTACACACAGCAAGCACGTTCGAGTCAGAGACGGCGTCATCGACGGTTTTTCGACGCACATGACGGGCGAGGTGTTCTCGACCCTGAGCCAGCACAGCATTCTCGAGCGGCTCATGACGGAGTCCGCGCTTGACGGCGAGGCGTTTGATGAAGGCGTGCGACGAGCCGCGAATCCCGGCGGATTGCTGCATCACATTTTTGGTGTTCGCTCGCGCGCACTTGCTGGGGGCCTGGCATCGTCGGCGACGCGCGGCTACCTTTCCGGAATCCTGATCGGCCATGAGATCCTGTCCGACGAGCCTGCCGAGGGCGGTCCGGTCTACGTGCTCGATGATGGATTGCTCGGCGAACTGTACTTGCGAGCTCTGGCGCTCGTCGGCATCGCGGCGCGTCAAGCGGGTCCGGATCTCGCGGCCACCGGGTTGCTTCGCTTGAGGCGAACGATCGAGAAGGACGTCGTGCCATGAATCCCATTGCCGATCGGCTCGCACGGTGCCCGTTCGTGGCGATCCTCAGGGGCATCAAGCCGACGGAAATCGAGATCGTTGGCGACGTCCTCGTCGAATTAGGTTTCGAAATCATCGAGGTGCCGCTTAACTCGCCCGAGCCACTGCTGAGCATCGAGCGGCTCGCGCGGCGGATGGGGCAGCGTGCCCTGGTCGGTGCGGGCACCGTGCTTCGTAGCACGGATGTCGAGGGGATCGATCAGGCCGGTGGACGCCTTGTCGTCATGCCGCACGCAAGCGCCACTGTCGTTCGTGAAGCAAAGCGACACGACATGGCGGTGATGCCCGGCTTTTCGACACCTACGGAAGCCTTCGCCATGCTTGAGGCCGGGGCGGACGCGCTCAAGCTCTTTCCCGCGGACGGCAGTTCGCCGTCTGCTCTCCGATCAATGCGCGCGGTGCTTCCACAGGGTGTACCCATTCTGCCTGTCGGAGGCGTCGACGAGCAGTGTCTTGCGCCTTGGCTGAAGGGTGGTGCCGCGGGCTTCGGCATTGGGTCGGCTCTCTACAAGCCCGGAGACACGGCGGGCGATGTTCTTGCTCGAGGACGTACCCTGATCGAAGCGTGGAAGGATCTCAGAGAGCATTGAGCCACCGACCCGATGCGAAATGAAGCGGTCGTGAACAACCGCGCCCCGCTCGCGGCGCACTGGACGCGGCCCAGTGACGCGTACAGGTCGCCGCCTACACCGCCGCCATCGACATGTGCAGGTGACTGGTCCCCCAGAGAACCAAAAGCCGAAGTGGGTCGAACTCGGTTGCTCCGACCGGCGGCTTCAAGGCAGCGCGGTTGGGCGGGCAACCAATGTCAAGTAACCGGCGGGGCGCCGAAGCCTGAGTTCGGCCACAACCGGACCTTCCCGTCGCCCGCGAAACCCAGGTCGCGGAGGCACCGCGAAGGGCAGGTTTCTGGCGAGCAATCTGAACCCGACGGTGGCTCGACCCGGCGACCTGCTGTCGTTCACGGCGACGGCGCGAGCGGCAGCCCCGCATGAATGTTGGCGAGCAGCTCCTGGTTGCGTGGGATGCTGGCGCACCGCCGATTCAGCTCTGAGAGCGAAGCCAAGCGCCCGCCTTGCATGGCGTCGCAGTCCGGCCTTGTGCCATCTCAAGACCGAGCGCCTCAGCGTATGGAAAACTTTCCGCCATAGGTTGGGGCAACCGAAGGAGAGAATTCATGCATCGCGCATTTGCGATCGTCGCCATCAGCGTCTTGGTCGCCGCCTGCGGCAGCACGTCGCAGATCCGCCAGCCAGTCGAACCTGTGAGCGCGGCGACTGCGGTCTTCACGGTCGAGAAGCCCGTCAATGCAGTTCCCAAAGACAGCGACCAGCCACCCGAGCACTTCCTAAGCGCGGTCGCCAGTTACCTCAAGAGTGAACTCGCAAAGAACGGTCGCCTGGCCAAAGAGGGAGACGACGCGCTGAAGATCGACATCAAAGTCACGGAATTCCGGATGCGATCAGGGGTCTCCCGCATGATGTTCGGGATACTCGCGGGCAAGGACGGGATCGCCTCTGACGTGTCGGTACGCGACAGTTCGCAGAAGGTGATCGGCAGTTCGACGGTGTCGACATTCAAC
>JBLMYE010000304.1:0-7355 GCA_050258115.1 Deltaproteobacteria bacterium
CGCCACGGCGCACGAATGCCGCACGGATAGGCGCTCGGCGGCGCCGGCGAACCGCGCCCGGAACCTGCGAGTGGCCTTGGATCAGCTAGCCGATGTCAATCTTCCAAGCCTCTATAATCAATTTCTCCAATGAACCGACGTCAGAGGAAACTGTAGGGATCGACGTCAACCGATAATCTCACGTCACCCTTCGGGTCTGGCACGGCCGAAAGCCAGGCGCGCAGGTAGCCCTGGATGTCGTCTTCGCGGGGAGCCTTGACGAGAAGCCGCCAGCGGTGACGCCCGCGCACGATGAAGATCGGCGCTTCCGCGGGGCCGAGCACGCTGATCCGCTCGGACGACGGAGCACGCCGCGCGACCTCACGGGCATAACGCTCGGCAAGATCCTTCTCGCGTGCCGAAATGATGAGCGCGGCGAGTCGGCCGAATGGTGGCAGCATCCCTCGTTGACGCATCTCGATCTCCCGCGCCAGGAACTCCTCGCGATCGCCGCGCAGGATCGCCTGCATGACCGGATGTTCGGGAAGGTGGGTTTGTATGAACCCGCGGCCCTCCGCGAACGCACGCCCCGCCCGTCCCGTCACCTGATGCAGCAGTTGAAACGTCCGCTCGCCGGCCCGAGGGTCCGCACCCATTGAAAGGCCGAGATCACCGTCGACCACGCCGACGAGCGTCAGATTGGGAAAGTGGTGTCCCTTCGCCACGATCTGCGTTCCGATGATGATGTCAGTCTCGCCACTCTCGATGCGCTGGATCGCGTCGCGCATCTCGGCAAGGCCCGGAATGAGATCCGACGACAGAAGGGCCACGCGCGCGTCTGGAAACCGCTCGCTCACTTCTTCGGCCACGCGTTCGACGCCCGGCCCGCAAGCCACCAGCGCCTCGGGTTCACCGCACTTGGGGCACTTGTCAGGTGGAGGCATGGAGAAGCCGCAGTGATGGCAGTTCAACCGGCCCTTAAAGCGATGCTCGACGAGCCAGGCCGTGCACTGCGGGCACTCGAAGCGATGCCCGCATTTCCGGCACAGGGTCAGCGGCGCGTAGCCGCGCCTGTTGAGAAAAAGCAGGGATTGCTGCCGGTTCGCGAGCGTTTCGGCGATGGCCGAGACGAGACGCGGAGCAAGCCACCGGCCCTTGTCCGGCTGTTCGGCTCTCAGATCGATCGCCGTGATCTCCGGCAAGCCCGCCCCGGAAAACCGCCCGGGCAAGACGACATGCCGGTATCGCCCCGTTCGCGCGTTCACGTGACTTTCGATGGCGGGAGTGGCTGACGCGAGCACCACCGGAAACTTGCCGAGGCTGCCGCGCACCACGCTCATGTCGCGCGCCTGATAATGCACGCGATCATCTTGCTTGTACCCGGCGTCGTGCTCTTCATCGACGACGATCAGGCCGAGATCGGAGAACGGAAGGAACAATGCCGAACGGGCTCCGATCACGATCCGTGCTTCGCCCGTCGCGGCCGCGCACCAAATGCGGCCACGCTCCGGCCCCGAGAGAGCCGAATGCCATTCCACCGGAGCCGCACCGAACCGTCGCTCGAACCGCTCCAGGAATTGCGATGTCAGCGCGATCTCCGGCAGCATGATCAGCGCCTGATGCCCCTTCTCGAGGGTTCGCGCCACCGCCTCGAAATAGACTTCGGTCTTTCCCGATCCGGTGACACCGTCGAGAAGCGTAACCGAGAAATTCTCCGCATCCACCGCCGAGCGCAGCGCATGAACCGCACGCTCCTGATCGGGCGCAAACTCTGTCGATCGGTACGCCGGATCGGGAAGCGGACACGACCTCTGCGGAATCGCGACTTCGACGAGATTGCCCGACGCGACGAGCCCGTCAATCACACCTGTGGAACAAGCGGAAAGCTCCGCCAGATGAGATTTCGAGCGGACGAGCCCGTCGGCTGCAAGTTCGAGGGCACGCGCCCGGGCCGGAGTCATCCGGGGCGGCATGGGAGCGCCCTCGACGGCCCGCACCCCCGTCCTGAGCTTGGGCGGTTCGAACGCAGCTTGCGCGCTCATCATCATGCGCAGAACCATGCCGAGAGGGGCCAGGGTGTATTTGGCCACCCACTCGGCGAATCGCATCGCCACGGCCGGCAGACAGGGCACGTCCAGACGATCGGATACAGCCTTCAGTTTCTTTCGATCGACGGGCTTTTCGCTGTCGTCGAGGCGGCGGTCCCACACCACGCCGATCCGGACCTGCGCCCCGAACGGGACCAGAACGAACGCACCGGGTTCCAGGACCAGACCCGGCGGCACCAGGTAGTCGTAGGTCTGGTCGAGGGCGACCGGCAGAACGACGGGCACGCGGCTTTCCGCCCCCACGCCTTCTGCCAATCCATCGAGCAGACTATCCAAAGCCGGTCCTCAAGGGTTAGAAGCTTCGCCGAACCAGTACCAACACATGGACGCCGAAACGTCCGAGGAGCCGCGAACGATGAAGTTTTTCGTCGATACCGCCGATGTGGGCGAGATCAAGGAACTGGCCGCCACGGGACTGTTGGACGGCGTCACCACCAACCCCTCGCTCATCGCCAAGAGTGGCCGCGACTTCAAGCAGACCATTGCCGAGATCTGCGCCATCATCCCAGGTCCCGTTTCCGCCGAAGTCGCCGCGACAGACTACGATGGCATGATGCGGGAGGCAAAAATCCTCGCCAAGATCGCCAAGAATGTGACGATCAAGGTCCCCCTAACCCTCGACGGGTTGAAAGCATGTAAAGCCATCACCTCGGAAGGCACGATGGTCAACGTCACGCTGTGCTTCTCAGCCAATCAGGCGCTTCTTGCTGCGAAGGCGGGCGCCACGTTCGTATCGCCGTTTATCGGCCGACTGGACGACATCGGCCTGAACGGCATGGATCTGATTCGCGAGATCCGGACGATTTTCGACAACTATCAGGATCTGAACACGGACATCCTTGCCGCATCAATCCGTACCGTGAACCACGTGAAGGAAGCCGCGATCATCGGCGCCGACGTGGCCACGATTCCCCCTGCGATCCTCAAGTCGCTGGTCAAGCACCCGCTCACCGACGCCGGAGTTGCGACCTTCGTGGCCGACTGGAAGAAGACGGGCCAGACCATCTAGCCGCGGGCTCCGCGCTCAAGCCGGCAGACAAAAAAGGCCCGCGAAAGCCGGCCTTTCTCGCTCGGAATCGAAGGCGCCTCAGACGGCTTCCTTGAGTTCCTTTGCCGCGCGGAATGCGACCTTCTTGGACGCCTTGATCTTGATCGCTTCGCCGGTTGCCGGGTTGCGGCCCATCCGAGCGGGACGCTTGCGGACCTGCAGCACGCCGAGGCCGCCGATGCGGATACGATCACCCTTCTTGAGATGCTTGGTGATCATCGTCACGAGATCTTCAAGAACGGCAGTCGCCTGCTTCTTCGGAATCTCATGGCTTTCGGCGAGTGCCGCACCGAGCTGGCGAAGCGTGACGGTATTGGGTTTAGCGGTAGCTTTTGCAGCGGCTTTTGCCATTGGTTTCGTCCCTGAAAATGTGAATTCGGATGTCGGTGGAACCCGTCCGCGACTGCTGAAGATAGACAGCTGAGGCGCGACGGTGTCGCGAGACGGCTGCTTCGAAATCGGGGAAACGCTTGCACAGGCAACGGCCGTAAACGAGCCGCCGTCGGATCCTCCGGTGGCGCCAAAGTACGTGCGTCGCGCCGATTTGCAACGCCCAATCATGCCCGAATATCGAAAAAAACCCCAGTTTTCCGACGTTTTTTGCATGCGTGCCACGGTCTACCCTCAGGAAAGGGCCGGATAGTCTGTATATCCGTGTGGTCCCGAGGCATAGAACGTTTCGGATTTCGGGGCATTGAGAGCAGCTGAAAGAGCGATCCGGCGGGGCAGATCGGGGTTGGCGATGAAGATTTGTCCGAAGGCCACAGCATCGGCCTCGCCATTGTCGAGGACGGCCTGGGCGGTCTCCGGTGTGAAGCCATCGTTGGCGATGTAGACACCGCCAAACAGCGTCTTGAGCCGCGGCCCGATCCTGTTCGATCCCAGGGATTCGCGTGCGCACAGGAAAGCGATTTTCCGCACGCGCATCTGATCTGCGACGTAACCGAACGTGGCGAGCGGATTGCTGTCGCCCATATCGTGAGCGTCGCCCCGCGGCGCGAGATGCAATCCGACCCGGCCCGCGCCCCAGACGGCGATGCAGGCATCGATCACCTCGATCATCAGCCTTGCCCGGTTTTCGATCGGCCCGCCGTAATCGTCGGTCCGCGTGTTGGTCTTATCCTGGAGGAACTGATCCAACAGATACCCATTCGCACCGTGAACTTCCACGCCGTCGAAACCGGCGCGCCTGGCGTTCTCCGCACCCACCCGGTAAGCCTCCACGATCGCGTGTATCTCCTCGCGCGCCAGCGCGCGCGGCGTCACGAATTCCTTTTTCGGCCGCACGAGCGAAACCGTGCCCGCCGGACGAATGGCACTCGGCGCGACCGGCAGCGCGCCATCGAGATAGATCGGATCGGAAATGCGTCCCACATGCCAGAGTTGCAGCAGGATGGTCCCCCCTTCGCGATGCACGGCATCCGTGATGAGCCGCCAGCCCTTGACCTGATTGTCCGACCAGATGCCCGGAGTGTCAGGGTATCCCACCCCGGACGGATCGACCGATGTCGCTTCCGTCAGGATCATGCCCGCTGAGGCACGCTGCGCGTAGTATTCCGCCATGAGCGCATTGGGCACCCGCCCTGCGCTGGAACGGCAACGGGTCAGCGGCGCCATGATCACGCGATTTCTGAGGGTGAGATCGCCGACGACGATCGGATCGAGAAGATTTGGCATGGAGGGAATTTCCTGATCTGCTGATCGGTGGAAGAGAGACGAAGAGCGCTCGTCAGTGAAAATCGGCGGCGGATTTCGCCACGAACTTGCACCGTTTACCTTTCATTAACCGGCACGGCCCAACTTGAGGGCCGTAGTCTTTGCCGCACCCCGAGGCGAATGCAGCGCCAAACAGATCACGATTGTCCCGGATTTGAACTCGGCGCAGACCTCAGCCGTTCCGTCGAGCGCTGGCTCGACCACCTTCAGCACATCGATGGCCGGTCACCCGAGACGATAAAGGCCTACGAGCGCGATCTGCGCTTTTTCCTGGCATTCCTTCGCGGCTATCTCGGCCACGCGCCTTGCCTCGGAGATCTCGACCGGCTCGACATGAAAACGTTCCGCAGCTTCATGGCGGCACGCCGGAAGGATGGGCTGACGAGCCGGTCCCTTTCACGCACCATGTCCGCGCTCCGCACGTTCATGCGTTGGCTGGCCGCACAGGACATCGCCGATATTCGCGCCGTCTTTCGCGTTGCGATGCCGAAGCTTCCGCATGCGATTCCAAAGCCGCTCACGATCGCCAAAGCCTCCGCCGTCGTCGACGGTGCGGCCGAAGCGGTGGACGAATGGATCGGCGCCCGTGACGTGGCGGTGCTGCTTCTGCTCTACGGATCCGGACTACGTATTTCCGAGGCTCTCGCACTCACCCCTCGGAACGCACCCTTGGGTGGACGAGACGTCATTCGCATCGTGGGCAAAGGCGACAAGGAGAGGCTGGTCCCGGTCCTGCCTGTGACGTGCGATGCGATCGAACGCTACGTGGCGCTCGTCCCCTACACCCTCGCACCGGACGAGCCCCTTTTTCGCGGGGCCAAAGGTGGCCCGCTTTCGCCACGCATCATTCAGCTGACGATTGCGCGGCTTCGCGACAAGCTTGATCTTCCGGCCACGGCGACGCCGCACGCATTGCGCCATTCCTTCGCGACCCATCTGCTGTCTGCCGGCGCCGACTTGCGCCAGATCCAGGAATTGCTGGGCCACGCCTCGCTCTCGACCACCCAGGTCTACACGGAAGTCGACCGCGCTCAGCTCCTTCGGGTCTACGACGCAGCCCACCCTCGTGGCTGATCCTGACCGGCGCACTTCGCCAGCTGATGCGGTCTCTCACGTCAAATATGAAGGGCCCGCTTTCCCGCAGCAAGCGCGGCTTCCTTGATCGCCTCTGTCAACGTCGGGTGCGCATGGCAGGTCCGCGCCAGATCCTCGGCCGAGCCGCCGAACTCCATCAGCACGGCCGCTTCCGCAATCATTTCACCAGCGTGCGGTCCGATGATGTGAACGCCGAGCACCCGATCCGTTTGCGCATCCGCCAGCACCTTCACGAAACCGTCGGTCGTCTTGTTGACCTTGGCTCTGCCATTGGCGGTGAACGGAAACTTCCCGGCAATGTAGGCTCGTCCATCCGACTTCAATTCGTCTTCCGTTTTTCCGACGCTGGCGACCTCGGGTGCCGTATAAACGACGGCGGGTATGACATCGTAATTCACGTGTCCGGCTTGCCCCGCAAGAATTTCCGCGACGGCCACCCCTTCATCCTCGGCCTTGTGCGCCAGCATCGGCCCCGCGATCACGTCGCCGATGGCAAAAATGCCCGCTACGCTCGTCTCGAAGTGTTCGTTGACGACGATCCGGCCCTTCGCGTCGCGCTCAATGCCGGCCTCATCGAGACCCAGGCCATCCGTAAAGGGCTTCCGGCCTACCGCGACGAGGACCGCATCCGCGTCGAGTGATGTCCCTGTCGCGTCACCCGAAGCGGGAACGACGCTCACAGCCAGCGAACCGTCGCCCGCATCGGCAACACCGGTCACTTTATGGCCGAGCAGGAACGAGAAGCCCTGCTTTTCGAGAATGCGCTGGAACGTACGCGCGACCTCTGAGTCCATGCCGGGCAGGATTCGATCGAGGTACTCGACCACAACCACTTCCGAACCAAGCCGGCGCCAAACGGACCCCAGCTCCAGCCCGATCACGCCGGCACCAATGACGACGAGCCGCTTCGGAACCTGCTCCAACGCGAGCGCACCCGTGGACGAAACCACCTTTTCTTCGTCGATCGTCACGCCGGGCAAAGAAATCACGTCCGAGCCAGTCGCGATGACGATGGCCTTCGCCGAGAGCGTAGAAGTCTCGCCATTGATGAATGTCACGCCGACAGTGCCAGCGTCCAGGATCCGGCCCGTCCCGTGGAAACTGTCGATCTTGTTCTTCTTCAGGAGGTAAGCGACCCCGTCGACATTGCCCTTCACGCCCTCGTCCTTGAAAGCCATCATCTGAGCGAGGTCGAGTTCAGGCGCGACGTTGATCCCCATGGCGCGAAAATGGCGCGACGCATCGTCGAACATTTCCGACGCGTGCAGCAGGGCTTTGGAGGGAATGCACCCGACATTGAGGCACGTTCCGCCGTGCGTTGGCCGCTTTTCCACCACCGCCACTTTCATGCCAAGCTGTGCCGCGCGAATAGCGCAGACATAGCCGCCGGGCCCTGTGCCGATCACAAC
>JBLMYE010000305.1:0-2589 GCA_050258115.1 Deltaproteobacteria bacterium
TGTCGGTACGGTCCGTGGCGAGCACGAGTCCTGACCCGGTCGCGCGATCGCCTCCCCTAGACAGGGGACCTTGCGTGCGATCGGCATCAAAGGTCGTCACCATGGAAAAGACGGGACCGCATCTGGCAGGGAACTGGAACGAAGGATCACACTCTCCGTCAATTTGGGTGACATTGGGACTTGGCAAAAGTCTGAGCCCGCGGCATTCCGCCTTTTAGTCCTCTGAAAATCCGGTGAGAATCCGGTCAGGCCGCGCGCACGCCAGAGCCAACTCAATGTGCGAAAATGTCGTCTTCGGCAAAGCCGGCCAGGTCGAGCCGGGCGCGAACGGGCAGGAAGCGGAAGGCTTCGGCGGCGAACTCCGTCCGCCCTTCCCGTGCCAGCATGGCGTCGAGCTTGTCCTTGATGGCATGCAGATGCAGGACATCGTGCGCCGCATAGGCCTGCTGCTGCTGGGTGAGTTCGGCCGCTCCCCAATCGGAACTCTGCTGCTGCTTTGACAGCTCCAGACCCAGTACTTCGTGAGCCAAGTCCTTGAGACCGTGCCGGTCTGTATAGGTTCTCGCGAGTTTCGAGGCGATCTTCGTACAGTAGACCGGCGCGGCGACGACGCCCAGACCATGGTACAGGGCAGCCATGTCGAAACGAGCGAAGTGAAAGATCTTCAAGACCTTTTCATCCTGCAGCAGCATCTTGAGCCGAACCGGCTCCGGGCCGCCCGGCACGATCTGTACGAGATGCGCCGTGCCGTCTCCCGCCGAAAGCTGCACGAGGCAGAGCCGGTCACGATGCGGATTGAGCCCCATGGTCTCCGTGTCGATCGCAACGGCGGCGCCGAAGCCTACATTTGCAGGCAGGTCACCCCTGTGCAGCTTGATGACCGGGGCGCTCATCGTAGCCTCTCTCCTACCGTCCGGCGGCACGCTTGCGGGCCGCTATCGATGCGATGGCAAGACGCGCCTGACGTAACATGGCCGGCGCGCTTTATTCCCACGCGTACTCGGGACAGCGCGCAGCGTATGCGGGGCGGCTGCGCACGAACGAATTTGGTGCCCAGAAGAGGACTCGAACCTCCACGCCTCGCGGCGCTAGTACCTGAAACTAGTGCGTCTACCAATTCCGCCATCTGGGCAACGTCCGGTAGGAGCAGGCGGTTTAGTGGCAGCGGGTCACGTTGTCAATTCCAGCCGCGGCCACTAGACAGCATCGTTACGATCCGGAATCGGCGGGTATGGCGCCGGCGGAAACGGCAGGGACAGGCTCATGGCTCAGGCACCGAACAGTTCGGGACTCGTTACCATTTTCGGGGGGTCCGGCTTCGTCGGCCGCCACACGGTCCGGGCGCTCGCAAGGAACGGCTGGCGCATTCGCTCCGCGACCCGCCGCCCTGACCTGGCAGGCTACCTCCAGCCCATGGGTGTGGTTGGTCAGATTCATGCGGTACAGTCCAATCTTCGCTATCCCCAGTCCGTGGCGGAGGCGGTGGTCGGCGCCGAGGTGGTGATCAACGCCGTTGGCGTGCTGGCGCCCACCGGCCGCCAGTCGTTCGAGAAAATCCACGATGAAGGCGCGCGCGTGGTCGCCAAAGCCGCCAAGGCCGCCGGGGCCCGAAGCCTCATTCACATCTCGGCCATCGGAGCGGACGCCCGTTCGAACTCGAAATATGCCCGTTCCAAGGCCGAGGGCGAGCGCGCCGTGCTCGAGGAGTTTCCAGAAGCGGTCATTCTGCGGCCGTCGATCGTCTTTGGACCTGAGGACGAGTTCTTCAACCGTTTTGCCGCGATGGCGCGCGTGTCGCCGTTTCTCCCCCTCATCGGCGGCGGCCATACGAAATTCCAGCCTGTCTACGTGGGCGACGTCGCCGCGGCCGTGAAAGCATCCATCGACGGGAGAGCCACGCCCGGCACGATCTATGAACTGGGCGGCCCCGAGATCCTCACCTTCCGCCAGTTGCTGGACCGGACACAGGCCTACGCGGGGCGCAAACGCTTCTATCTGCCGCTGCCTTTCTGGGCGGCCAAACTGCAGGCGCTGCTCACATCACCATTGCCCAACTCGATCCGTCCGGTGACGCTGGATCAGATCCGCCTTCTCCAGAAGGACAACGTCGTCAGCAAGAAGGCGATCGACGACGGCCGCACTCTGGCGGGGCTTGGAATCACCCATCCTCATTCCATCGCGTCCATCGTCCCGGAGTACCTGGAACGGTTCAATCCCAAAGGCCAGTACGCGTCCTATCGGGGCTGAGCGCGGAACGACGGTTCGACGAAAAAGGCCCCGGTTTTCACCAGGGCCTTTAATCGACAAGGTGACGGGCGAGGGCCCGTCAGTGAACGCTGGCGATTGCCAGTTCCCCTTCCATCGCATGGCTCAATGCAGCCTGCCGCGAGTCGGTCAGCGCGATGGGCGTACCGTCCGCAGCATGCAGGGCGAATAAACGGATCCCAGCCGGCAGACCTTCAATTGAGGGAAACTGCTGACGCGCCTCTTCCACGCTGAGAACCTTGATATAGGCAATCTGACCGCCCCCCAACCGAGCCAGTTCGATCTCGCTCATCGGGGGTGGTGCGGCCGTCGCGGATGGCCGCG
>JBLMYE010000306.1:0-3511 GCA_050258115.1 Deltaproteobacteria bacterium
TCGGGATCTGCAGCGGAACGGCGCGTGCGCCGAGCTTGTCCTTGATGTCGGCGAGGCACATGTAGAAGTCGGCGCCGGTCTTATCCATCTTGTTGGAGAAGATGATGCGCGGAACGTTGTACTTGTCGCCCTGGCGCCAGACGGTCTCGGTCTGGGGCTCGACGCCCTGGTTGCTGTCGAGAACGCAGACAGCTCCGTCGAGCACGCGCAGTGAACGCTCGACTTCGATGGTGAAGTCGACGTGGCCGGGGGTGTCGATGATATTCAAACGGCGCTTGCGGCCGTCACGGCCGGGCCAGAAACACGTCGTCGCCGCAGACGTAATCGTAATGCCGCGCTCGGCTTCCTGCTCCATGAAGTCCATCGTCGCGGCGCCGTCATGGACTTCGCCGATCTTGTAGGACTTGCCGGTGTAATAGAGGATCCGCTCGGTCGTAGTGGTCTTGCCGGCATCGATGTGGGCCATGATGCCGAAGTTGCGGTAGTCCTCGATGGCGTATTGACGGGCCATGATGGTCCTCGAAATCCTGAAAAGCCTGCCTTACCAGCGGTAGTGCGAGAAGGCGCGGTTGGCGTCGGCCATCTTGTGGGTGTCTTCACGCTTCTTGACGGCTGCGCCACGGTTCTGCGCCGCGTCGAGAAGTTCGCCCGACAGACGGTCGACCATGGTGTTCTCGTTGCGGGCGCGCGCGGCGTTAATGATCCAGCGGATGGCGAGAGCCTGCCGGCGCTCGGCGCGAACTTCGACCGGCACCTGATACGTGGCGCCGCCGACGCGGCGAGAGCGGACTTCGACAGCCGGCATCACGTTGTCGAGCGCCTGATGAAACATCGCGATCGGGTCGGACTTCGCCTTCTTTTCCATGGAGTCGAGAGCGCCATAGACGATGCGCTCGGCCACCGACTTCTTGCCCTCTTTCATGACGGCATTCATGAACTTCGACAGAACGACGTCTGCGAACTTCGGATCGGGGTTGACTTCACGCTTTTCAGCGCTGTGACGGCGAGACATGGTAGTCTTCCTTCTAAACCTTTCGTCAGCGACCGAACCCCGGGCTCAGCCGGGACGATCGCCTGCGGCGATCACTTCGGACGCTTGGCGCCGTACTTCGAACGGCGCTGGCGGCGGGCGGACACGCCCTGGGTATCGAGAACACCACGGAGGATGTGATAGCGGACGCCCGGAAGGTCCTTCACGCGGCCGCCACGGATGAGCACGACTGAGTGCTCCTGCAGGTTATGGCCTTCGCCCGGGATGTAGCCGATGACCTCAAACCCGTTCGTAAGGCGCACCTTGGCCACCTTACGAAGAGCGGAGTTCGGCTTCTTCGGGGTGGTCGTGTAGACGCGGGTGCACACGCCGCGCTTCTGCGGGCAATGCTCCATATGACGCGATTTCTCGCGGTAGGTCTTCGGGTGCCGGGGTTTCCGGATAAGCTGTTGTATCGTCGGCATTCGCCTCGTCCGTCGTTGGGTGCCGCGCGGAAACGTCCGCGCAAACGCCAAGCCGATCCTGCCGGGCTGCGCGCGAGCGCGGCCTGACACGAAAAAACCAGAGGATCGTCCAGCCCGCCGCACGGCGGCCCGGAGATCATGGTCCTGAAATGTCCTCTGCTTAGAGACGACAGTGTTTAGGTCCGCATGGGCGCTCGAAGCGCGAACGGCCTACGACCTGCCGTGAGAGTGGGGTGTCTATATACAGAGGCTAATGCGGGGTCAACACCTGCCGCCCCCGAGGATTCACTTTTTTGCAGCCGCTCAGGGGCCAGATCGCACTTTCGTGATGTTAAGGGGCTGCGGCAAAAAGAACGGCCGCACGGGGGCGGCCGTTTAGAAACTTTTGCCTTGCTTGCGCGGCTTACTCGGGCACGCGGCGACGGCGACGGGCCGCCACGCCGCCTTCGGCCGGGCCGGCCAGGGCGCCGGCGTCGGTCTTGGCCTTCTCCCGGGCGATGAGCTCGTCGCGCTTGACCGCTTCGCGGCGCAGGCGGCGCAGCATGCCGCCAGTGCCCGCCGGGATGAGGCGCCCGACGATGACGTTTTCCTTCAAGCCCTCGAGGGTGTCGGACTTGGCGACCACGGCCGCGTCGGTCAGAACGCGCGTGGTCTCCTGGAACGACGCCGCGGAGATGAAAGAACGCGTCTGGAGCGAGGCCTTGGTAATACCGAGCAAGACCGGTGTCCCTGCCGCCGGCCGCTTGCCCTGCTTCTCGATCCGGGCATTGATTTCGTCCATTTCGATGCGATCGATCTGCTCGCCCTTGATCAGTCCCGTCTCGCCAGGATCGGTGATCTCGACCTTCTGCAGCATCTGGCGAACGATCACCTCGATGTGCTTGTCGTTGATCATCACGCCCTGGAGTCGATAGACGTCCTGGATCTCGTTGATGAGGTAGTTGGCGAGTTCCTCGACGCCCTTGACGGCGAGAATGTCGTGCGGTGCGGGCAAACCGTCATAGATGAAGTCGCCGCGCTCCACGTGGTCGCCATGCTGAACCGCGAGGTTCTTGCCGCGCGGAATGAGGTATTCCACGGCTTCGACGCCCTCTTCGTCCGGCTGGATCGTGATGCGCTGCTTGTTCTTGTAGTCCTTCCCGAACTCGATGGTTCCGGAGACTTCCGCGATGATGGCGTGGTCCTTCGGACGGCGCGCTTCGAAGAGTTCGGCAACACGCGGCAGACCGCCGGTGATATCGCTCTGCTTGGCGGAGGCCAGCGGAATGCGCGCCAGCACGTCGCCGGCCTTTACTTCCTGGCCGGGTTCGACGGACAGAACCGTCTCGACAGGCAGCAGGTAGCGGGCATCGCCGCCGCGGGCGACCTTCACAGGTTTGCCCTTGCTGTCCTTGATAACGATCGCCGGCTTCAGATCCGCGCCGCGTGGCGTGGCCCGCCAATCGATGATGACGCGGTTCGTGGTGCCCTTCATTTCGTCGGTCTGCTCGCGGACCGACGCGCCTTCGATCATGTCCTCGAAGTCGACCGTGCCGGAGGCTTCGGTGAGGATCGGCCGCGTGAACGGGTCCCACTGGGCGAGGCGGGTGCCGCGCTTGACCTCGTCGCCCTCGTCGACGTGCAGACGTGCGCCGTAGGGCAGCTTGTGGGAGGCCAGTTCCTTGCCCGACTGATCGACGATGACGACCGACATCGTGCGCGCCATGGCGACGAGACGGCCCTGGCTGTCCTTCATGACGGAGCGGTTCTTGATCCTGACCGTACCGTTGAAGTTGGAGTCCACGAACGACTGGTCGACGACGTTCGCAGCGCCGCCGATGTGGAACGTGCGCATGGTGAGCTGCGTGCCCGGCTCGCCGATGGATTGAGCGGCGATGACGCCGACCGCTTCGCCGATGTTGACGGGCGTGCCGCGCGCGAGGTCTCGGCCGTAGCATTTGGCGCACACGCCAGAGACGGTTTCACACGTCAGAACCGAGCGGATGCGAACTTCTTGCACCTCATGCTTGCCGATGAGATCGGCGTGCCGCTCTTCGATGAGCTCGCCGGTCTTGGC
>JBLMYE010000307.1:0-18112 GCA_050258115.1 Deltaproteobacteria bacterium
CCGCGAGACAGTCTAGAATTGCGGCAATCAGCGGGGATAAGCTTTAGCGGATGGACGGGTCCGCGTAGCACTTGCGCATGTATTCACACCGGTGCGAGCCGGAAAGATGCATGCTCGACCCCTTCGCGGGGGAGATGAACGTGCAGATCTCCTCCAGACCCTGTTCCGTCAGCCAGCCCTGACGCCGGCCGCGCTGAACGGCAAAGCAATCCGCCGTCTGTTCGTCGGGACCGCGAAACTGGTGTCCACACTCGTGCGCGTAGATCCAGAGTTTGACAGGCGTCGCCACCCTATCGACGAGCTTCGGATTGAGGATCAGGAAACCGGGATAGGCAGCACCGTAGTCGTCAAGGTTCTTGTCGATGACCGTCGGGCGCTGGCCGCAGATTTGACGCCGGCCGTCGAGTTTCAACTCGCCGGGTTGCAAGATGGTCGCATCGCCCACGTGCGCCGCGTATTCTTCGGCTGTCGGAACGGCGTCCTCTGCGAAGACGCCTCCGGCCAGTGCCATCATGGCACCAGCAACCAACGCCAACCTGTTGCAAAATCTTGTCGACATTGCGCGATCCAGAAGCCCTCTTGCGGCGCACTCACCGCTCTATAAACCAACATCGCTGACGAATTTGCGTCGCGCAACCCCTTGCCAAACATGTCGGCAGGCCGGTGCGGCGGCGACACGAAAAACACCGGTCAGCCGGCCGCCTCCTGCTCGATCTCTTCCATGTCCTCGTCAGAAAAGCCGAAATGATGGCCGATTTCGTGCACGAGCACATGGGTGATGAGATCGCCGAGCGTTTCCCCCTCTTCGGCCCAGTAATCGAGGATGGCGCGGCGGTATAAAAACACCATGTCCGGCTCACGGGGAGTGTCCGAAACGCTTTTCTGATCGAGGCTGACGCCCTGGTAGAGCCCCATGAGTTCGAAAGGGCTTTCGATCCCGAGCGCGTCGAGAACCTCGTCCAGCGCAAAGTCTTCGCAGCGAATGACCAGATCGCCGCACATGCGCCTGAAATCCTCGGGCAACCGGTTCCACGCTTGCGCAGCTAGGACTTCGAAATCTGCGAGAGTCGGCGCGGTTATCGGTCCCCAGTCGAGATCGTCGGCCATACCCCGCCCCCTGCTGTCAATTGTCCCGGCGCATCCGCAGCATGCGGAGAACCGGCGGAGCGCCCTAGCACCCTGCCCGGCCGGCAACAAGCGGAAGCTGCCCTCCGGCGACCGCCGCATGACCTGCGACGGCGCGCCCACTCACGCGCCCTTCCGCAATGCTAATCTACTACCTACAAGACGGCGAACAGGGCTGCACAAGGAGCCGTTTCTACGCCATGTTTGATTTAGTTGATGTTTCCAGTCTGTTGAAGCGGCCAGCCGTGGTGTCTCGCAAGCGTATCATCGGCCCACCCCCGGGACCTCGGGTTTGGGCATCCGCCGATGTGCCCGACCTCTCAGAGTTGAGCCGCCGTTCGCCGCAGCGAGCCGGCGATCTGGCATTTCGCTATTTCTGCGAACCGCATCGCTCGGAACGGCGAGAAGCCGGTCATACCTTTCTGGTCCGCCGTGCCCGCCGCTTTCTGAGAGACGCGCGGCAGCTTGCCGTCCCCTCTCCTCACGGCGACATTCCCGTCTACGTGTTCGAACCTGAGACCGCCAAACCCATCGCGACGATTCTCGTCGCCCACGGGTGGACATCGGAAGCTTCGTTCATGACGCTCTTTGGAGAGCGCTTGCGCCATATGGGGGCCCGCGCCGTCCTGCTGGACGCGCCCGCGCACGGCAAGTGCAAGCGCACGCGCGCAAGTCTCGTCGATTACACGGAAGCCGTGCTGAGGGTGGCCGACGCGTACCAGCCGGACTTTGCGCTAGCGCATTCCATGGGATGTTTTGCCGTCCTTCACGCCGGGGGCGGCGGCCCGCCGTTCCGCCGGAAATACGATTTCAAGCGCTACGTGCTCATCGGCCCGCCGAACGAATTCGGCGTCATTACCCGCGAATTTGCCGACGCGCGTCACATGACGGCGGCCGCTCGCGTGACGTTCGAACGGCACCTGGAGCGTATTGCACACCGGCGCCTTTCCGCTTTCACCGCCGCACATTTGCTGCGGTCCGCCGACCGGCCGGCCCTGCTGTTGCACTCGAGAGACGATCACGAAGTGCCGATTCGCCACGCCGAGGAGATCGTGGCCGCTTGCCCAACTGCGCAATTGCACGCCTTCGACGGCATGGGACACCGGAAAATCCTGTCGTCTCCGCAGGTTGTCCGTGCGGCTATCTCCTTCCTGCTGAAGACCTGAGTGCACGAGTAGGGCTCGCGAATCCCGCCCCGGGGCGCTATATGAGCCGTGCGGCGCCGCTCTCAAGCCACGCGTCCGGACGCCGGAAACGCCGCGGCGAACAATTCCAGGAAGGCCTTATGACAACCGCGAAGCATTCCAAGGTCATCATTCTTGGCTCCGGCCCGGCGGGCTACACCGCTGCAATCTACGCGGCCCGCGCCATGCTGAAGCCGGTCATGATCCAGGGCAGCCAGCCCGGCGGCCAGCTCACCATCACGACGGATGTCGAGAATTATCCGGGGTTTGCCGATGTGATCCAGGGTCCCTGGCTCATGGAGCAGATGCGCGCGCAGGCCGAACATGTCGGCACGGAAATCATCATGGACCACATCGTGAAAGTGGACCTGAAAACCCGGCCGTTCCGCCTCGACGGTGACAGCGGCGACACCTACACCTGCGACGTCCTGATCATCTGCACGGGCGCGCAAGCGCGCTGGCTCGGCATCCCGTCCGAAGAAGCCTTCAAAGGGTTCGGCGTCTCCGCATGCGCGACCTGCGACGGCTTCTTCTACAAGGGCAAAGAGGTCGTGGTTGTCGGCGGTGGCAACACGGCGGTCGAGGAAGCTTTGTTTCTCACGAACTTCGCCAGCAAGGTCACGGTCGTCCACCGGCGCGACAGTTTCCGCGCCGAGAAAATCCTCCAGGACCGGCTGATGAAGAACCCAAAGATCGAAGTCGTCTGGGATTCGGCCATCGATGAGATTTTCGGCTCGTCCGATCCAAAAACCGTGACCGGCGTCAGGCTGCGTAACGTCAAAACGGGTAAGCTGACCGAGATGCCAACCAATGGCGTGTTCATTGCCATCGGACATTCGCCGGCGACGGAACTGTTCAAAGGTCAGCTTTCCATGACGGGCGGCGGTTATCTGATCACGAAGCCCGACTCGACGGCGACAGATATTCCCGGCGTGTTCGCGGCCGGAGATGTTAAAGATGAAGTCTACCGGCAGGCCGTGACGGCGGCAGGTATGGGCTGCATGGCCGCGCTCGAAGCCGAGCGCTACCTTGCCCATAAGTCCATTCATGCGGCCGCGGCGGAGTAAGGGCACCCGCTCAACCGACCCTGAAAAGTTATCGGTCCGGCCAAAATGGCCGGGCCGATTGCGTTTCTGAGGGGACGTTCGTCTCAGTTGTCGTAGCCGCGCATGATCTCCCCCGTCGCCGGATGCACGTGGAGTTCGGCATGGACGCCATCCTTGTCGACCACGTCGGCTTCGTAGGCCCCGTCGTCCGTCTCGATCTCCCGCACCGTGTAGCCAGCCGCCACAAGGCGATCCTTGATTTCAGCGGTTGATTTCCACTCGGCGGCGGGAACGTTGAGCCGGTCGCTGTCGGCGAAAGCCACGCTCGCGGCGGTGATGCCGAGAGCGGCGAAAATGGCGGTGGCAAAAGCGGTGGTGCGCATCGTACGTTTCCTATGATCAGCCGCTGGCGGAGTGGCCAGCACGTGCGGACCGTGGCACAGCCGCGCTGACGAACCCCTGATCGTTGTTGTCAGCCAGTTGTCAGCCTGGAAACGCCAAAGTCATCTGTCATGCGCCGGATCTTAAAAAGTGTCTGTGGTATCCTCACCGTCCTCGTCGTTGGGATGACGCCCGATGCGCGTGCTCGCGCGGGCGATGAAATCGACATCGGTCATGAAGCCGCCCGCGAACTCGTCGAAAGCGGCCGCATCCGCCCGCTAGACGCCATCGTCGGCACGGTCGTCGAGCGGGTGCCGGGTAAGCTGATCGAAACCCAACTCGAGCAGGAACACGGGCTTTACGTCTACGAGGTGAAAATTCTGCGCCCGGACGGGCGTGTGCAGGAGGTCGAAGTGGATGCGGCGACCGGCAAGATACTGAAGATAGAAGACGACGACTGATGCGTATTCTCGTAGTCGAAGACGAATCCCGAATTGCCGCCGGCATCGGCGCTGCCCTCCAGGACGCAGGATACGTCTGCGACTTCGCGGCTGATGGCGAGGAGGCCTGGTTCAAGGGCGACACCGAACCCTATGACCTCGTAGTCTTGGACCTCGGGTTGCCGGTCCTGGACGGCTTGACCGTCCTCAAACGCTGGCGTACCGCCGGCCGGACCATGCCGGTCCTGATCTTGACCGCGCGCGGATCCTGGCCCGAGCGCGTCGAGGGGATCGACGCGGGCGCAGACGACTATCTTCCCAAACCCTTCCAGATGCCCGAACTGGTCGCCCGTGTGCGCGGCCTGATCCGCCGAGCCAGCGGACATGCGAGCGCCACCATCGAGGCCGGGCCGATCCGGGTCGATACGCGACAGATGCGAGTGATGGTCGATGGAACCGCCGTGGCGCTGACGCCTCTCGAATACCGGCTGGTTTCGTTTCTCGTTCACAACAAGGGCCGCGTTGTATCCCCTGGGGAACTGCTCGAACATCTCTACGGAGACGACGACTCCCGCGAAGCCAATGCGCTCGAAGCCCTTGTCATGCGCACGCGCAAGAAACTCGGTGCCGGAACCATCGAAACGCGGCGAGGCTTCGGCTATCTCGTGACGGACCGGAAAACGTGACGGCCGGCTCGCTCAAGCTCCGCCTACTCGTCGGCGCAAGCGCCTTCATTCTCTGCGCGATGATGATCGCCGCGGTGGCGCTGTCCTATCTCTTCGACCGCCACGTCAAGGAATGGATCGATCTGGAGCTTTCGGCCCATGTCGATCAGCTTATTTCTGGCATAGACCAGTCGCCGGATGGACGCCTCGTCATCGCCAGGCCGCCGGCCGATCCCCGCTTCAACCGACCATTGTCGGGGCTCTACTGGCAAGCGGCATTCGAAACATCCGGAGACGTCGTCCGCTCCCGCTCGCTGTGGGACACCGTCATCAGCATCCCGGCCGCGGCAGGCATCGACGGCCACGCCCATCATCATCGCGTCGCAGGACCATCGGGCCAAACGCTCTATGTTCTCGAAAAGCGGGTCGAATTGCCCGCGCGACTCGGCCGTGAGCGCGTGCGCATTGCCGCCGCCGTCGACGAAGCCGAAGTCGACAAAGCCGTCCTTGGCTTTGCCACCTCGCTCACACCATTTCTCCTGCTCCTGGCCGTGTTGCTCGCCGCCGCAGCCTGGATCCAGGTTCTCATAGGTTTGAAACCTTTGGCGAGCATTCGCGAACACATCTCCGCCATCCGGTCCGGCCGCGCGAAACGCCTGGGCAATGATTATCCAGAGGAAGTCCAGCCGCTCACCCGCGAGATCGATACCCTTCTCGACGCCAGGGATCGCCAGATCGAAACAGCCCGCGCGCGAGCCGCTGATCTCGCTCACGGCTTGAAAACACCGCTTCAGGTTCTCGTTGGAACAGCCGAGAAACTGAGATCAAAAGGCGAGAACGAGCTTGCGGCCGATCTCGTCACTGCGACCGGCGCCATGCAGCGCCACGTCGACCGCCAACTCGCCCGCGCGCGGATGCAGGCCGGCGGAACCGCAGTCGCCACGGCCGCCCGCGCGGTTGCGGAAAGGGTCGCAAACGTCGTACGGAAAACGCCCGATGGAGCGGCGCGGTCCTGGAGAATCGATGTTCCAGAAAACCTACGCGTCATCATACATCCCGATGATCTTGCCGAGGCGATCGGCAGCCTCGTGGAGAACGCGGCGAGGCATGCACGATCCCGGGTCGTGATTTCTTCCCGGTGCGAAGCCGATTGGATCGCACTCTGCATCGCCGATGACGGCCCCGGCATACCCCATGAACACCAGTCTGACGTACTGGCGCGCGGCCGCCGCCTCGACGTTACCCGGCCGGGCACCGGCCTTGGCCTCGCCATCGCATCCGATATCGCCGAAGCCTGGGACGGATCGATCGACTTCGAACGCGAGGGAGAGTTCTTCAACGCCGTACTTCGGCTGAGGCCCGCCTGACCGGTCGGCTCGGATCACTCGACCTTGAAGCCGTAAAGGATGCCTGTTTTCATTTGCGGAATGAATGCAGTCCCTGTGCCGGGGTCGTAACCGAGGTCCGCTGTTCCCTGGCCAAGAGTCTGGAGAACCTGGACCGTTCCGTCTCGGCCCAATCGCATGACTTTGCCGGCCACCCAGTCGGTCACAAGATAAGCGCCGGCACCGAGCGGCTCCACCGCATCGAGATTGCCGATCGGCGTACCCGTCCCCAGGGAACGGATCGACTTGTCCTTGAACGACACGGCCTTGAGGTGACCGGGTACTTTCGTGGCCATGCCGTCGGTCATAACGCCCCAGGAGCCCACGATCAGATCATCGCCGTCGGCCAGAAGGCCATTGGGCGATTCCAGTTTGCCGTCGCTCACGAAGATCTC
This sequence comes from Deltaproteobacteria bacterium, assembly GCA_050258115.1. GTDB lineage: Bacteria > Pseudomonadota > Alphaproteobacteria > Rhizobiales > Hyphomicrobiaceae > JAGVSR01. Next base: position 6,622 of record JBLMYE010000307.1, read on the forward strand.
GAAAGCGCCGTTGGCGAGACGCCAGATCGTGTTCGTAGCCATGTCGCTGACGTAGACGTTTCCGGAAGCATCCGCGGCGACATCGTTCAGGAACTTCGCGTTCTTTGCTTCGTAGCGATTGAGTATCTTGCCCGAAACGGGCTCGATCTCCACGAGCTTGTCGATATCCGCCGTGTAGAGCTTGCCACCGGCCCTTGCCAGACCCTTCGGAGCATCCAGTCCCGTCGCCCATTCCATCACGAGTACCTTGCCGTCCGGCGAGACCTTCGAAATGAATCCGTTGCCGTCTTTGCCCGTCGCCTCACCATTCACATTGCTGACATAAAGAACCCCGGCGTCCGGATCGTAGAGCGCGGACTCCGGGTTCTTGAACCCGGGCGTTTCCCATATTTTGGTAGCTTGCGTGGCGCTCGCGACTGCCGGCCACGACCAAGCCGTGCCAACGGCCATGATGGCGATGATGGATCGAGAGAACGGTGTCATGAGATGACCTCACAGGTGGGGGTGAATGGTCGCTGAGGCCCGTGAATACAGAGTGCCAGCCTAGGGTTGCTAAGGCGTGCGGCGTCCGGACACAACCCCGCGCATCGACGAACAGCTATTCTTCTTTGCCGCGCGCAGCAGAACCGTCCGTTAAGCGCGCTTGCAGCGGACTATACCAAAAATGGATTGGGACAAGCTTCGCATCTTCCACGCGTCGGCCGCGGCCGGGAGTTTCACCCACGCCGGCGACGCACTCAACATGAGCCAGAGCGCGGTGTCGCGTCAGGTCTCCGCACTGGAGAAAGACCTGAAGGTCGCGCTGTTCCATCGCCACGCGCGCGGACTGGTGCTCACCGAACAGGGCGAGCTGCTTTATCGCACCGTATCGGAGGTGATGAGCAAGCTACAGACCGCCGAATTGCTCTTGAGCGACACGACGACGAAGCCTTCCGGCGACCTGCGCGTCGCGGCGCCCGTCGGCCTCGGTTCGGTCTGGGTGACGCAGCGCATGCGCGAATTCATGGATCTCTATCCGGAAATCCGCGTCGACCTCGTTCTCGACGACGAGCAGATCGATATCGCCATGCGCAAGGCCGACGTCGCTATCTGGACCCGGGAACCCGATCAGCCCGAACTCATCCGCCGGCCCTTGTTTACGGCCAAGGTCCGCGCCATGGCCTCCACACAATACGTCCGCCGCTTCGGTGTACCGGAAACACTTGAAGACCTTGAAGCCGGCGGTCACCGCATTATTTCCTATTCCGGTCAACCCTCGCAGCACCTCCCCGCGATAACCTGGCTCGAAACCGTCGGGCGCGAGGGGCAGGAGCCGCGCCAGGCCGCCTTCCGCGTCAACTCAGTCGTTGCGATCAAGTACGCCATCATGGCCGGCGTTGGAATCGGGATGATCCCCGACTACATGACCGAGGAAGAGACCGATCTGGTCCACGTTCTCACCAAGATCGAGTTTTCCAAGCCATCGTTGCCGATACTATTCGTCTATCCTGAAGAACTCAAAACCTCCAAGAAAGTCCAAGTGCTACGCGATTTTCTGGTTTCCAAGGCGCGTCAGCTGCAATATTGAAAAGAACAGCGCCTTCACGAGGGCGTGATCCGCCCCCGTTTCCGGACGTACTCAGAACATCCGGTGTTGTTGAGCGGGGTTGGCTATTTGCCACCGCCAACCTTCTCATCAAGTTTCGGGTAGGATCGAACTTTCACAGCCGGGCCTTGCGCCCGGCTTTTTTTTGGCTGAGATCGCTGCGGCGGATAGGGCTCCGGCCAGCAGCCTCAATTGCGAAGCCGCCGCTGCGGCGCTATCTAAGCGCCCACATCACCAAACTTGAAAAAGGCTCCGCGCGCCCAATGGCCGACAACGCACCAAAGACGCTCTACGACAAGATATTCGATGACCACGTCGTCGACCGCCAGCCCGACGGCACATGCCTTCTCTATATCGACCGGCATCTCGTCCACGAAGTGACGAGCCCACAGGCGTTCGAAGGTCTGAGGATGGCCGGCCGCAAGGTTCATGCGCCGGAAAAGACCCTCGCCGTCGTCGACCATAACGTGCCGACCACGGACCGCTCCCATGGGATCGACGACGCCGAAAGCCGCACCCAGGTCGAGACACTCGCCCAGAATGCACGCGACTTTGGCATCGAGTATTTCGATGAACTCGACAAGCGCCAGGGCATCGTCCACGTCGTCGGCCCCGAGCAGGGCTTCACGCTGCCCGGCACCACCATCGTCTGTGGCGACAGCCACACCTCCACACACGGAGCCTTCGGCGCTCTCGCGCACGGCATCGGCACGTCCGAGGTGGAACATGTGCTGGCCACACAGACGCTGATCCAGAAAAAAGCCAAGAACATGCTCGTCCAAGTGGACGGCGTTGCGCCGAAGGGTGTGGGCGCAAAAGACATCATCCTCGCGATCATCGGCGAAATCGGCACCGCCGGCGGCACAGGCTCCGTCATCGAATATGCAGGCGAAGCCATCCGGGCGTTGTCCATGGAAGGCCGCATGACAGTTTGCAATATGTCGATCGAGGGCGGCGCCCGGGCCGGAATGATCGCACCGGACGAAAAGACCTACGCCTTCATCAAGGGCCGTCCCAAGGCTCCCAAAGGGACCGCCTGGGATATGGCTCTCAAATACTGGGAAACACTGAAAACCGACGACGGCGCCCACTTCGATCGCGTGGTCAAACTCGACGCCGCCAAGTTACCGCCGATCGTGTCCTGGGGAACTTCGCCGGAAGACGTCGTAGCGATTACAGGTTCGGTGCCGGACCCGGCCAAGGTCGAAAATGAAAACAAGCGCGCGTCTATGGTCCGTGCCCTCGAGTATATGGGCCTGACGCCTGGCACCCGGATGACGGATATTCCTCTCGATGTTGTGTGGATCGGCTCCTGCACCAACGGGCGCATCGAAGATCTTCGCGCCGTTGCCAAGATCGTCGACGGCAAGAAGATCTCCTCCCGGCTGGCCTACGCCATGATTGTCCCCGGTTCCGGCCTCGTGAAGCAGCAGGCGGAAGCCGAAGGTCTGGACGTAATCTTCAAGAACGCGGGCTTCCAGTGGCGTGAACCCGGCTGCTCCATGTGCCTTGGCATGAACCCGGACCAGCTGAAACCCGGGCAGCGTTGCGCTTCGACGTCGAACCGCAACTTCGAGGGCCGCCAAGGCTACAAAGGGCGCACGCACCTCGTCTCCCCCATGATGGCCGCAGCCGCCGCCATCGAAGGTCATTTCGTCGACATCCGCACCTATGAGAGTTGAGAAGGATTGATTGTTACCATTACGATCGCGAGCCCAGCGGTCATCCGCTGGGCTTTTTCGTGCGCCCCGCACCGATAGATTTTTCCGATTTGCCCAATATATCGCTCGACACCGTCTTGATCAGGCCTTCATGTTCCCCAAAGTCCGGCACGGTTGAACACGACAAAGAGCGACTGATGGATATTGCGATCCCTGCACCCTATGACGATGCAGCACTCTCCCGCGCGCAGTTCCGTCGGCGACTGGTCATCGCATCCGCCATCGCGATCATGGCCTTTTTCCTGCTCTTCGTCGGGTCGAACTGGCGCGCGCAATTCTTTTGGGTGTCGACCCTTCTGGAGTGGACCGGCCTAGCGCTGATCACGATTGCAGTCGCCGGTCGCACTTGGTGCGCCATGTATATTGGCGGACGCAAGAAGGTCGACCTCGTCGTGCAGGGCCCGTACTCGCTCGTGCGCCATCCGCTGTACGTTTTCTCCATCATCGGGGCTGCGGGAATTGGAGCGCTTTGGGGAAGCCTGGTCGTCTCGCTGGTCTTGGCGCTGATCACGGCCGCCATCCTCTCCTCGATTGCCAGGAAGGAAGAGAGTTTCATGCTCTCAACCTATGGAAAAGATTACGAGATATACAGTTCCCGCGTCGGGCGTTTCATGCCACGCTTAATCCATTGGACCGATGCAGACGTCCTTGTCGTGCGGCCGGTAACAGTCGTGCGAACGTTGTTTCAATCCTCTTTGTTCTTTCTCGGCCTGCCCGCCGCGGAGTTCGTGCAATGGGCGCACACCGCGAACGTGCTCCCAACTCTGCTGCTGTTGCCATGAGCCTTGTGAGCCACTCTGCCGCAGGCATGGACTTATCCGTACCGTCGCGCGTAGTTCCCGGATAACAAACCAAAAAAAGAACCGCGAGCTGCGACTCATGAATTCGAAATCCGAACTCCTTCCCTTTCCGGCCCGTCGCGCGCCGAATGCGGATGATCCGAGGAATAACGCGGACGCCTTCGAGATCAGGCTCATGTCCGATCGAGCGGATATTTCGGCCGCGCTTCGCCTGCGCCATCGCGCGTATGCTTCGCAGAACCTGATCCCCCAGCAAGATGCCGCCGAATATCGCGACGCTCACGATCTGCTCCCGACCACGGCGATCATGGGCGGCTTTGATCAGGGCGCGCTGGTAGCCTCGATGCGCCTATGCTTCTGTCTTCCGGGCGACGACCTTTCCACGCTACCCTGCGCATCTTATTACCCGGCGCTCTCGGATTTCCAAAAGAACGCGCGTGGCGGGCTCGTTGAAGTCAGCCGCCTTGCTACCGAGCCGGATGTCGGAACCACATCCTACCGCGCCACGCTGTATGGCTTCATGGTCCGATCGGCGTTCGCGGCCGCACGCGCCGCCGGCATCTCCGCTGTGGTCGTCGCGACCCGCAGCAACTGGGTCCCCTATTACAAGCACCTGTTGCAGTTCCAGCAGGTGGGAGAGCCCGCGTTCTACCCACCCGGCAACATTCCCATTACGCTACTCGCCGGAAAGATCGAGCAAGCCTCGCGTCGCGCCGAGCTGCGCAACCGGTTCTTTCGGGTCAGCGAAGACGATGTAGCACGCATGCGCCGTATGCTGGCACCCGTCCTCGTACCGGTGCCTGAAGTTGCCGTTGCCGGCGCAGAACGCTGAAACGTCAGCCATCACACCTCTCGGTGCGAATTGACCGCGCCTTTCATCACCCGATTTGCACCAAGCCCGAACGGCGAACTTCATCTCGGCCACGCGCTGTCCGCGCTGACAGCCTTCGATATGGCGCGCCTATACGGCGGCCGCTTCATTCTGCGCGTCGAAGACATCGATGTTCAGCGAACGCGGGAAGAGCATATCGAAGGCCTCTGCGAAGACCTGCGCTGGCTCGGCATCGAATGGGACGGCCCAGTCCTTCGCCAGTCGACGCGCTTTGATGCTTATCGGGCGGCGACACAACGGCTTCAGAACCAGGAACTGCTCTATCCCTGTTTTGCGACCCGCAGCGAGATCGAAGCCGCATCCACTGCCCACCCCACGGGCGCGGATCCGGACGGCTCGCCTCTCTACCCCGGACTCTGCAAGGGTCTCTCCGCCGGCGAGGTCGAGCGTCGCTACGCATTGGGAGAACCTTATTGCCTGCGCCTCGATATGGATCGCGCTCTTGAGGCTGCCAATTCAATCTCGAAAGGCCGCCCGCTCGCCTTTGGCGAGTGGAACGGCGACTTCTCGAACCCGCCAACCGTCGTGTCGGCAGATCCGGCACGTTGGGGCGATGCCGTCATCGTCCGGAAGGACACCCCTGCGAGCTACCATCTCGCCGTTGTCGTCGATGATGCCATGCAAGGGATCACGCATGTGATCCGCGGACGGGATCTCTATGCAGCCACCGGCCTGCACCGCTTGCTCCAGGTCCTGCTCGGACTTCCTGAGCCGGTCTATCATCACCACCGTCTGCTGTTGGATTCGGCCGGTCGCAAGCTTTCAAAGAGCTTGGGATCCACGTCCCTCCGCGCTTTGCGGGAAAGCGGCACGACACCAATTGAAATCAGGCACTTGGTGGGGCTTCCCCCGGCGCCGGCTTAACTTTGCCCTGGCAAATACGGATTTGCGATGGTTCTCCAGAACCTTGCGCGGTAGTCTCGATGCGTTCTGCCTAGGGATTCGGGCGCGGGGCCGAGGGCCGTGAAGAAGCACAAGAAGCGCAAATCTCAAGCACGCAGGCACAAAGTGGCCGCATCGCCGCTTCCGCTTGACGTGTCGCGCAGCCATCGGCCACGGGCCACCAGAACACGCGAACCGCCGCATCCCGCACCCGGTTTGCTGTCTGTTCTGCGGCCGGAATATTCGCTGAACGCCATTCGGCCCCTCAGCCTCTGGAAGCGGCTCACAGGATTGACGGCCTCGCAGCGCGCCGATCTCGCGATGCTCTCACTCCCGTTTCTCTTGATCGGTCTCAGCATCGGTGTGGCCCGCTGGACGGAGGCTGCCCACGGAAACCGGCATCTCGCCACACTGGCTCCCTTCGGCAAGCACGCGCTGTTCGGGCTTCCTCCGGCGCCGGCACCCGTAGTCCCGGCCGGCCCGGACAGGTCGGTCTCCGCCCGGACGCTAACGCCCGGACAAGTGCACGCCGAGGTCTGGCAGCCCTCCACTACGACGTCCGCCCGGGGCCCCAGCTTTGACCCGGTGACGATTGGAATACCTGCACCGGAGAAAGCGGCTTCGATGACAGCCGACCGCAGTCTCGCCGAAGCCGCTCCCGACGAAGCGCGAACCAACGATGGCAAGCCCGCCGGGATCGCTGCAACATCCGGTGACGCACCTGAGAAAAGTCTGCAAACAGCTTCCCCCATCGAAGAAACCGCGCAACCGGCCTCCGGCCCCATCGACATGCCGCCGGCCAATCCCCCAGCGCCGGAATTGGCGTCGATCGATGTGCCCGGTGGCCTCGAATCCCTGAGCGGCGGTCCGTCACAATGTTTCTTCGTTGCCACGCCGCCGCCGGCGCGCGCGCCTGTAACCTGGAAAACGTCTGACCCTGAAAGCTTCGGGCTCGCACTTGCCGCCGCAGCACGCCGCCAGCTGGAAGACTTCGTGATCTACAACGACCGCTACACTCGGATGAAGTATCCGATGGGTGACGTCCACCCCATGTATGGGGTTTGCACGGATGTCATTATCCGCGCCTATCGCGCCCTCGGCATCGATTTGCAGGAATTGGTGCAAACGACCAAAACAGGTTCCGGAGACCCCAATATCGATCACCGCCGCGTCGACACCTTGCGCAAATTCTTTTCCCGCTTTGGCGAGAGCCTTGCAATCTCGACTTTCGCGGAGGATTACAGGCCAGGCGACATTGTCACGTATTGGCGCCCGCAGAACCGCCATTCCCGAACCCATATTGCGATTGTTTCCGACCAGACCGCCCCCTCCGGACGTCCGCTCATCATTCACAACCGGGGGTGGGGACCTCAGCAGGAAGACGGGCTATTCGTCGACGAAATCACCGGACATTATCGCTTTTCCGGCATGACCATTGCCGCCACCGGCTCCAACAAGCAGGCTTCCAAGGGCGCCCGGAGCATGGAAACATCGACGCTGCGCGATGTCGTAAAGGCCAGCCGCTAACTGAATTGGCGGCCTGACATTGAAAATTATCGAATCGCTCAAGTTTAATCTTGTGGAAAAAGCCGAATAGAGCGATTGTTCTTTCATACCCAAATTGCGCTGGCGAGCCCACGCCGGCTTTTCCGCAATTGACCCGTTTTGCGCGGCAAAACGGCTACCCGAATGAATTGGGTCGATATTTCATGCGCACGCAACCGCGATTCTGGGGATTGGTCGCAAAGGCCCGCGACGCCGTCCGGACGGTCCAGGCACGCTCGCGCACAGCTGATCCCGAGGTGACACCGGCCGCTGCGCCGCTCCCAGCACGCCGGTCAACCGCCGAACAATGGGATCGTGTTGCCGCCATTCTGCTCGAGGCCCAGTCCCGCGCCCGGCGCGCCCATGACCATCAACATTCGGCAGCAAGGCAGATCGACGCCGCCACCTACGCTCTTCAGCGTCTTCGCGAGGAAGTCACCCCGGCGCTGCACTTCACCGTCCCCCGGTCGCCGCGGCCCCCGCTGCTGCCATCGTCGTTCCGCCGCGAAGAGTTCCGCCGCAGCGAACCCATGGCAGCCTGATCTTCCCTTTTCACCGGTGCGATACGCTGGTATCGGCGAGTGAAGCCGGTGGGCGATCGCCCTCGGGGGCGAGGGCGTTTAGCCGATGCAGTCCGACGAACGCGCAGATTTGGCGACAACGCCTCAGAACGCAGGGACCCTGTGCGACCGTGTGACGGAAGATCTCCATCGCCAACTCGCAGCCGAACTGCCGCCGGGGCTCTACATCGTGGCAACGCCGATCGGCAACCTCGCCGACATCACGCTGCGGGCTCTCGCCGCCCTCGCCCGCGCGGACGTGATCTACTGCGAAGATACCCGCCACAGCCGCCACCTTCTCGCGCATTTCGGCATCTCGCGGCCACTCCGTCCTTATCACGAACACAACGCCGACGAGCAACGTCCCCGCATTCTCGCGGATCTCTCCCGGCAAAGCCGTATTGCGCTCATCAGCGATGCCGGCACGCCGCTGATCTCGGACCCGGGCTACAAACTCGTCCGCGACTGCATCGCCCAAGGTCACGCGGTGACCACGATGCCTGGCGCGAGTGCCATCCTGACAAGCCTTGCCGTCGCCGGCCTGCCGACGGATACCTTCATGTTCGCGGGCTTCCTACCCCCGCGCACGGGGGCACGACAGAGCCGCATTGCCGAACTGGCAGCCGTCCCGGCGACCCTGGTCTTTTTCGAGGCCCCCACCCGCCTTGCTGGAGCGCTGAGCGACCTTGCCAGCGGGCTGGGCAACCGGCCGGCCGTTGTCGCCCGCGAGTTGACGAAACTCCACGAAGAGGTCGCTCGCGGGACCCTCTCCAGCCTCGCGGCGGCGTTCTCTGAAGCGCCGCCGAAAGGCGAAATCGTTATCCTGGTGGCCGCTCCTGAGGACCAAGACGTGTCAGACGAACGGATCACCGACGCGCTGGCCCAGGCGCTCGAACACATGAGCCTGCGCGATGCAGCGAAGGTCGTTGCCGACCGGTTCTCGGTTCCAAAGGCGCGGGTCTACGATCTCGGGTTGAAGATCAGATCCTCCGGAAGCCCATGACTGCCGAGACGCGCGATGCTCGCTATCGAACAGGGCTGCGCTCAGAGTGGCTGGCCGCGCTGGCGCTGCGCCTGCGCGGTTACAGGATACTCGACAAACGCTGGAAATCCCGCTCGGGCGAGATCGATCTCGTCGCGGTCCGTGGACGCCGGCTGGCATTCGTCGAGGTCAAGCACCGCACCGATACGACTGATGAAGAAGCCGCCGCCGCGGTCGGAGACGCTCAGCGCCAGCGCACCCGGCGCGCCGCCGAACTGTGGGTCGCTCGCCATCCGGCTTACCGGGGGTACAAAATCGCATTCCACCTCGTGCTGGTGGCGCCGCGCCGCTGGCCGAGGATCATGGAAGACGGACTTTGATTGGGCTCAACGCGAACTGATTGCGGTCCCGCCGAGAACCGTCTGAGCGCGCCGGTTCTGCGACCAGCAAGAGATATCATCGCACACGGCCACCGGACGCTCCTTGCCGTAGGAGATCGTTCGCATCCGGGCGTGAGGAACACCCTGCTGGGCGAGGAAGTTGCGCACCGACTGAGCCCGGCGGGCGCCCAGCGCGAGATTGTATTCGCGCGTTCCCCGTTCGTCGGCGTGGCCCTCCACCATAATCTGGTGTTGCGGGTACTGCTGCAGCCATTTCGCTTGCTGGATCAGCGTCTGCTCTGCCTCCGGGGTGAGATCGGAACTGTCGCTGGAGAAATAGACCATGTCACGGGCGCCCGACTTGAAGTCTTCCGGCGACCCCGGCATCGCCCGCCCCTTCCCGAAGCCACCGCTGCCGTCCGCGCCGAGCAGGCTGGCCGACCCATTGCTGTCCGATTTGTTGGCGCAGGCGCCAAGAAGCAAGGCGCCGGTAGAAACGGCCAAAAGCATCGCAACCCGGACAAACATCACAAAAGCTCCACACAACGACAAGACATGCAACTAAGGGCCGCCGTGGTTAACAAAGCGTGAAGGGCCCGTGCGCACGTTGCGTTTCCCCGCCGCACCGTTATGGCTGTGACAGTCAAATTGGGCGCCGTGTAGGTGAGACGTGAGCAAGACGCTGAAGATCGCATGTCAGATGGACCCCATCGACCGGATCGACATCCGGGGCGACTCGACCTTCGCCATTCTGCTGGAGGCGCGTCGGCGCGGACACGAGATCTTCTACTACACACCCCAGAATCTGGCGCTCCACGGAAACCGCCTGCTTGCCCGTGGCGCCACGCTGGAGGTGTTCGATCGCATCGGCGATCACTATGCTTTGTCGGATGACCGCACGATCGATCTGCTGACGCGCGATGTGGTTCTTCTCCGCCAGGACCCGCCATTCGACATGGCCTACATCACATCCACCCATCTGCTCGAACGCATTCACCCCGAGACACTGATCGTCAACGACCCGGCTCAGGTCCGCAACGCGCCGGAGAAGATCTGGGTTCTCGATTTTCTCGACCTGATGCCGCCAACGCTGGTCACGCGTTCGCTTGCAGATGTTCAGGAATTCCGAGCTGAATACGAAGACATCATCCTGAAGCCCCTCTATGGCAACGGTGGCGCCAGCGTCTTTCGCATCCAGCCAGGAGATACGAACCTCGGTTCGCTGGTCGAACTCTTCCAGACGGTCTTCCGCGAGCCCTTTATGGTGCAACAGTACCGGCCCGAAGTCCGCAACGGCGACAAGCGCATCATCCTCGTCGACGGGGAAATCGCCGGGGCAATCAACCGTGTACCCTCCGAAGGTGAAACCCGCTCCAATCTCCACGTCGGCGGCACGGCAAGGCCGACAGAACTCACCGAACGCGAACGCGAGATCTGCGCGCGCTTGAAGCCCGAACTCCAGAGGCGGGGCCTGCTCTTCACCGGCATCGACGTGATCGGCGACTACCTGACGGAAATCAACGTCACGTCGCCGACCGGTATCCGCCAGGTCAAGGCGTTCGGCGGCAACGACATCGCCGCCATGATCTGGGAGGCGATTGAAAAGAAGCGCGGCCACTAGCGACGGATCGGCCGTGTTCGTCCGTTTCACCCTCGGATCGAGGGGAGTGGGCCGATATGTACAGCAAGATCGCGACGTTGGCTTTCGTCGGGGTAGAAGCGCGCGCTGTCGAAGTTCAGGTCCGGATCACGCCGGGCAATCCGGCGTTCCACATCGTCGGCCTTGCCGACAAAGCCGTCGCGGAAAGCCGCGAGCGCGTGCGTAATGCGCTTCATTCCGTCGGCTTAGGCCTTCCCTACAAGCACCTGACGGTCAATCTCGCCCCCGCTGATCTTCCCAAGGAAGGCAGCCACTATGATCTGGCGATCGTTATCGGCTTGCTCGTTGCAATGGGAGTGATCTCGCCCGAAGCCGTCTCGGGCTACGCGGCCATCGGCGAACTCGCACTCGACGGATCGATCCGCGCGGTGCCCGGCGCCCTTCCTGCCGCCATTGGTGCGAACGCCCTTGGCAAAGGCCTGATCTGTCCCGAACCATGTGGCCCGGAAGCGGCGTGGGCGGGCGAGAACGTCGACGTTCTCGC
>JBLMYE010000308.1:0-10331 GCA_050258115.1 Deltaproteobacteria bacterium
GGCTCCCGGTCACGGCAACGTCGCGGCTTGAGAGGCGCCCGCGATGGCCGCCTCGTACTGAGCGACGAGGTTCTTCACAGACACCGCCGTCACGTCCAGGATCGGCGCCGGATAGAACCCGAAGACGATGGTCAAAACGACGAGCGGCGCCAGAACGGCGATCTCGCGCGGCGACAGATCGGGAAGCATCTTCAGCGCGGGCTTTTCCAGCGGGCCGAATGCGATTTCCCGATAGAGGTAGAGCCCGTAGGCCGCCGAGAGGATAACACCCGTCGTCGCGAAGAAGGCCACCCAGGTATTGACCTTGAAGGCTCCGAGCAGCGTCAGGAATTCACCGACGAACCCGCTCGTTCCCGGCAAACCGACGTTGGCCATCGTGAAGACCATGAAGCACGCCGCGTAGATCGGCATCCGGTCGGCAAGGCCGCCATAGGCGGCGATCTCGCGCGTATGCATGCGATCGTAGATGACGCCCACGCAGAGGAAGAGCGCCGCCGAGACGATGCCGTGCGAAAGCATCTGGAAGATCGCCCCGTCGACGCCCTGGGTGGTCACGGTGAAGATGCCCATCGTGACGTAGCCCATGTGGGCGACCGACGAATAGGCGATCAGCTTCTTCACGTCTTCCTGCGCCAGCGCGACGAGGGAGGTGTAGATGATGGCGACCACCGACAGCACGAACACCATCGGCGCGAGTTGTTCAGTTGCCACCGGGAACATCGGCACCGAGAAACGCAGAAACCCGTAACCGCCCATCTTCAGAAGGATCGCCGCGAGGATGACCGAGCCAGCCGTCGGCGCCTCAACGTGCGCGTCGGGCAACCACGTGTGCACTGGCCACATGGGCATCTTCACCGCGAACGAGGCGAAGAACGCCAGCCACAGCCAGAACTGCATGTCGGCCGGAAGACGGGTCGTCTGCAGCAGAGCCGGAATATCCGTCGTGCCCGCGTAGTTGTAGATCGCCAGAATGGCGATGAGCATGAGCAGCGAGCCGAGCAGCGTATAGAGGAAGAACTTGAAGCTCGCGTAGACGCGGCGCGGCCCGCCCCACACGCCGATGATGAGGAACATCGGAATGAGGCCGCCCTCGAAGAAGAGATAGAAGAGCACGAGATCGAGCGCGCAGAACACCCCGATCATCAGCGTTTCCAGAACCAGAAACGCAATCATGTACTCCTTCACCCGCTCCTCGATCGATTCCCAGCTCGCCAGGATGCAGAGCGGCATCAGGAACGTCGTCAGGATCACGAACAGCATCGAGATCCCGTCGACGCCCATCTTGTACTTGATGGGCCCGAGCCAGGCCTGTTCCTCCACGAACTGGAAGGCCGGCGTCGACGGATCGAAGTTCGACCAGATCAGCAGCGACACGCCGAACGTGACGATCGTCGTCCAGAGCGCGACCCACCGCGCATTGTTTGCGGCGGACTTCGGCAGGGTGGCGATGAAGAGCGCGCCGACCAGCGGAAGAAACGTGACGATGGAGAGAATTGGTTGGGTCGTAACGGTCATTTCGCAACCCCCGCCGGCCATGCGAACCAGGTGACGATCAGCGCGACGCCGATCAGCATGGCGAAGGCGTAGTGATAGACATAGCCGGTCTGAAGCCGGACGATCTTACCCGTGGCCCACGCAACACCCGCAGCCGTCCCATTGATCGTCCCGTCGATGATCGCGCCGTCGCCACCTTTCCAGAAGAGACGGCCGAGCGCCTTTGCCGGACGCACGAACAGGAAGTCGTAAAGCTCGTCGAAGTACCACTTGTTAAGCAGGAAAAGGTACAGCGGCCGGAAGGCTCGGGCCGTCGCTTCGGGCAGTTCAGGCTTGGCGACGTAATAGAGGTAGGCCAGTCCGAAGCCGGTCGCCATGGCTGCGAACGGCGCCCACATCACCCACACCGGCACCTCGTGCATGTGATGCATGATGTCCTTGTCGGGCGTGACCGACATTCCCCAGAACTCCGCCAGATGATGCCCGATGAACGACGGCGCGAAGACGAAGCCGGCGAAAATGGCTCCAGCCGCCAGGACGAACAGCGGGATCAGCATGACGGGCGGACTCTCGTGTGCATGCTTGAACGTGTCCGGCTCGGCGCGGGTCTTGCCGTAGAACGTCATGAACATCAGGCGCCACGAGTAGAACGACGTCATCAGCGCGGCAGTGACGAGCAGCCAGAAGGCATAGTTGCCGGGCGTGTGCGCCGCATAGGCCGCCTCCACGATCGCATCCTTTGAATGGAACCCTGCAAAACCGCCGACGTGCGGAATCCCAACGCCTGTCAGCGCGAGAGTGCCCACCAGCATCATCGCCCAGGTGATCGGGATTTTGCCTTTGAGGCCGCCCATGTTCCGCATGTCCTGCTCGTGATGCATGGCATGGATCACGGAGCCTGCGCCGAGGAACAGCAGGGCCTTGAAGAACGCGTGCGTGAAAAGGTGGAACACACCGACCGTATAGGCACCGACCCCGCAGGCGACGAACATGTAGCCGAGCTGCGAACAGGTCGAATAGGCGATGACGCGCTTGATGTCGTTCTGGACGAGGCCGACGGTGGCCGCGAAGAACGCCGTGATCGCGCCGACCAGTACCACGACTTCGAGTGCCAGCGGCGCCTGCTCGAACAAGGGCGACAACCGCGCCACCATGAACACGCCGGCCGTCACCATGGTCGCGGCGTGGATCAGCGCCGAGACGGGCGTCGGGCCTTCCATGGCGTCGGGCAGCCACGTGTGCAGGAGGAACTGAGCCGACTTGCCCATCGCTCCCATGAACAGCAGCAGGCACAGCGTGGTCATGATGTCCACGTCATAGCCGAGGAAATTCATCGTCTTGCCCGCGGCTTCCGGGGCCCGCCGGAATATCTCGTCGAGACTGATGGTCTGAAAGACGTAGAACACGCCGAAGATGCCGAGCGCGAAACCGAAGTCGCCGACACGGTTCACGACGAAGGCCTTGATCGCGGCCGCGTTGGCCTCGGGCTTGTAGTACCAGAAACCGATCAGCAGATAGCTCGCGAGCCCCACGCCTTCCCATCCGAAGAACATCTGGAGGAGATTGTCGCTCGTCACCAGCATGAGCATCGCGAAGGTGAACAGCGACAGGTAGGAGAAGAAGCGCGGCCGGCTGTCGTCTTCGTGCATGTAGCCGATCGAATAGAGGTGCACGAGCGACGATACGGTCGTTACCACGATCAGCATTACGGCCGTCAGCGTATCGATGCGCAGCACCCAAGCCGCCTCGAGATCCCCCGACGTGATCCAGCGCAGCACCGGCACCTTGACGGCCGTCTTGGCCGCGTCGTGCGCGAACCCCGTCTCTATGAAGACGAACCACGACAGCACTGCCGCAATCATCATGAGGCCGGTGGTGATCACCTCCGAGGGCCGCTCACCGATAATGCGGCCGAACAGGCCCGCGATGAGCGCGCCGATGAGGGGCAGAAAGACGATTGCCGAATAGATCATCGCCGCCTCAGCCCTTCATCATGTTGATGTCTTCGACCGCGATCGAACCGCGGTTGCGGAAATAGACGACGATGATCGCAAGCCCGATCGCCGCTTCCGCCGCGGCGACCGTCAGGATGAACAGTGCGAAAACCTGCCCCGTGATGTTGCCCAGAAACGCCGAGAAAGCGACGAGATTGATGTTCACGGCAAGCAGCATGAGCTCGACCGACATCAGGATGACGATAACGTTCTTCCGGTTGAGGAAGATCCCGAGAATGCCGAGCGTGAACAGGCACGCGGCCACCGTCAGGTAATGGGCAAGTCCGATTGTCATGCTCAGGTCTTTCCTCCCGGTCCCCCGGCGCCGGCCCGCAGCGCTCCGGCCGCGTAATGACCGGCGAGCGCTCCCGGCCAGAACAGCAGCGTCTGCGCACCGGCCGATATGATGCTGCGCCAGATGGCCGCCCCGTTGAAATCATGCGCCGCGGCGCTGGCCCAGAGTTCGATCCCCAGGAAGACCAGCGGCAGCGCCCAGACCGCGACCCGGATGACCGGCACCAGTTTTTCCGGCACCGCATAAGTCACGAGCGCGGCAGCAACCGCCGCGGCCAGAAACAACGCGAGACCCTTCAGCAGCCAACCGGTCATCGGGGCGCCTCCGAAGAAGGCACCACCGCACCGCCCGGCGCCACCTTGATCACCTCCAGGCCGGTCGCAGGCGTTCGCGCGTTCTGCGCGGCGATCGACTGCCGCTTCACGCCCTCCCGGTGACGCAGTGTCAGCACGATGGCACCGATCATGGCGACGAGAAGAACAAGGCCCGCCGCCTGGAAGAAATAGACGTATTTCGTGTAGAGCACGCGGCCGATCTGCTCGGTGTTCGTCAACGCATCGGCGCCCGCCGCCGGCGCCGGGATCTGAGCCGGCAGACCGCCTGCAGCACCCGACACGAACAGCGCGATCAATTCGGCGAGCACGATACCGGCGACGATCAGGCCCACCGGTGCATTCTTGATGAAGCCCGCCCGCAACTCCGCGAAATCGACGTCGAGCATCATCACGACGAACAGGAAAAGCACCGCCACCGCGCCGACGTAGACGATCACAAGGAGCATGGCGAGGAATTCGGCCCCCAGCAGAATGAAGAGGCCCGCTGCATTGAAGAACGTCAGGATGAGAAACAAAACGGCATGAACAGGGT
Source organism: Deltaproteobacteria bacterium (assembly GCA_050258115.1). GTDB lineage: Bacteria > Pseudomonadota > Alphaproteobacteria > Rhizobiales > Hyphomicrobiaceae > JAGVSR01. The sequence goes on from JBLMYE010000308.1 coordinate 4,651, forward strand.
TGCGCGCAACGATGACCATCGTGGCCGACGCAAGCGCCAGCACCGCGAACAGATAGAAAAAACCGGCCGTCAGCATTTCATCCATCCTTGCGCCCCTGCCCCGTCACCGGGGAAGGGTGGGGCTGAGACGCGGCACACGTCGCCACGCCTCAACCGGCTGTCTCTCACCTGTACTTGGCGTCGGCTGCCAGATTTCGCGCGATCTCGCGCTCCCACCGGTCGCCGTTCGCCAGAAGCTTGTCCTTGTCGTAGAAAAGTTCTTCCCGTGTCTCCGTCGCGAACTCGAAGTTCGGCCCCTCGACGATGGCATCCACCGGGCAGGCTTCCTGGCAAAGCCCGCAATAGATGCACTTCGTCATGTCGATGTCATACCGTGTCGTACGGCGGGTCCCGTCGTTCCGGCGTGGGCCGGCCTCGATCGTGATCGCCTGGGCCGGGCAGATGGCCTCGCACAGTTTGCAGGCGATGCACCTCTCTTCGCCGTTCGGATAACGCCTAAGTGCGTGTTCGCCGCGGAACCGCGGGCTCACCGGACCCTTTTCGAAGGGGTAGTTCAGCGTCTTCTTGGGCGCGAAGAAGTACCGCATCGTGAGGCCGAACGCCTTCACGAACTCGATGAGAAACAGCGATTTGACGCCCTGCGCGATGTTCATGGATCAGTTGGCCTCAAGATCACCCGCTCGGAAACGCATACCACCCGACGAGCGCGCCGCCCGCCGAAAACAGAAGAAGATCGACGACAGCCGTCGACCTCAGGAGAGCTGCGGTGCGCTGACCCGCATCGTCGGGACGCGCGACGCCGATCCGGTCCGCCAGGCGGCGAATCGCAACGAAGCCGAAGAGCCCCGCTCCGAAACCGATGGCGAGACCAATCAGCACGTTCATACCGACACGCCCCAGAACTGCACGAACGCCGCCACGACAACCACCGCCGCCAGCGACAGCGGCAGAAAAACCTTCCAGCCAAGCCGCATCAGCTGGTCATAGCGGTAGCGCGGAACCATCGCCTTCACCATGGCGAACATGAAGAACAGGAACGTCGCCTTGGCGATGAACCAGACGAGCCCCGGCACGGCGTTGAGCGGGAAGATGTCCACCGGCGGCAGCCAGCCCCCCAGGAACAGGATCGTGCCCAGCGCGCACATCGTGACGATGGCGACGTATTCGCCGAGCATGAACAGCAGATACGGAGTCGACGAATACTCCACCATGAACCCTGCAACGAGTTCCGATTCCGCCTCCACGAGATCGAAGGGCGGCCGGTTGGTCTCGGCCAGCGCGGACACGAAGAAGATCACGAACATCGGCAGAAGAACGAGCCAGTGCCAGTCGAGGAAGGAGGCGGGCAATCCGGCGGACGTGCCGATCCCGTCGGACTGCGCGCGCACGATATCGGTCATGTTGAGCGATCCGACCAGCAGCAGCACGGTGATGATGACGAAGCCGATCGAGACTTCGTAGGAAACCATTTGAGCAGCGGAACGCAGCGCGCCCATGAAGGGATACTTCGAGTTGGAGGCCCAACCACCCATAATGACGCCGTAAACGCCGAGCGACGAAATCGCGAGAATGTAAAGGATCCCGACGTTGAGATCGGAGATAACCCATTTGCCCCAGCTGTTCTCGTTGATCGGGATCACCGCCCACGCCGCCAGCGCGCATACGGCCGTCGCCAGCGGCGCCAGCAGAAACACGCCCTTGTTCGCGCCTGCCGGAATAACCGGCTCCTTCACGGCGAACTTGATGAGGTCGGCGAACGATTGCAGCAGACCCCAAGGGCCGACGACGTTCGGTCCTTTGCGCAGCTGTACCGCCGCCCACACCTTGCGGTCGAGCAGGAGCAGGTAGGCGATGATGATGAGCAGCCCGGTCAGCAGGGCAAGGCTGAGCCCGACGTTGATCGCCAGCCAGATGACGCTGTCCCAGAGGGTCGACTGATCGGACATGTTGGCTCGTACCCTTCCCTACTCGGCCGCCGAAAGCGTCTTCAGCGAAGCCTGATGCCGCAGGGCGCTCAGCTCCGCCATGACCTGCGAGGCCCGCGCAATCGGGTTCGTCATGTAGAAATCCTTGATCAACGAGCGCAACGGTTCGTCGCGCATGACGCCAGCCCGCGAGGCCAGCGTCTCGATGGCGCGCGGGTCGGCGGGAGACACGGTGTTGAGAGCCGCGAGGCCGGGAACGGCCGCGTACATTTTCGCGCGCAGTTGTTCCAGCGTGTCAAACGGCAGCGGTTGGCCGATCTCGGCGGAAAGCGCCCTGAGGATCGTCCAATCCTCCCGCGCCTCTCCCGGGGAAAAGACGGCCCGAACCGTCTGTTGCGCGCGCCCTTCGGTGTTCACGTACGTGGCGCTCTTCTCCGTGTAGGCAGCGCCCGGCAGAATGACGTCGGCGCGGTGCGCGCCGCGATCACCGTGGCTGCCTTGATAGATCACGAATGGGCCTTCCGCGATGTCGATCTCGTCGGCACCGAGATTGAACAGGACATCGACGCCACCCGCCGCCATCTGCAACGTACTCTGGCCATTCGCTCCCGGCACAAAACCAAGATCGAGACCCGCGACGCGCGCTGCCGCCGTGTGCAGCACCGAAAAGCCGTTCCACCCGTCCTTCACCACGCCGAGCTGGCGTGCGGCCTTGGCAAGCGTCCCCAGGATCGCGGCGCCGTCGGGCCGTGCCAGCGCGCCCGTCCCCACGAGAATCATCGGACGCTCGGCCCTCGCCGGGGCCGATTGCAGGAGCTTCGTGATCGCGGACGGGTCGGTGCCCAGATGTACGTAATGGAATCCGAGATCGACGGCCTCACCGATCAACGCCGCGGAAACCCCCGGCTGGCGCACACGCCGGCGAAGGCGTGAATGCAGAACAGGCATTTCCAGGCGCGGATTGGACCCCACGATCAGGATGGCATCGGCCTGATCGATTCCCTCGACGGTCGCATTGAAAAGATATCCGGCGCGGCCGGCCGCAGGATCGATCGCTTCACCGGCCTGCCGGCAGTCGAGGTTGACGACACCGAGGCCCGCCATCATTTCGCGCAGCGCGAACATCTCTTCGGCACCTGCCAGATCGCCGGCGATGGCCCCGATCCGCGCCGGGTTGGCGGATTTGAGACGCTGCGCCACGGCATCCAGCGCTTCAGCCCAGGTCGCGGCGACGAGCCGTCCGTTCCGGCGCACATAGGGCCGGTCGAGACGCTGGGTTTTCAGGCCGTCCACGACGTGCCGTGTCTTGTCGGAAATCCACTCCTCGTTCACCGCATCGTTGTTGCGCGGCAGGATGCGCATCACCTCGCGTCCCCGCGTATCGACACGGATCGCCGATCCCAGCGCATCCATGACGTCGATGCTTTCGGTCTTCTTCAATTCCCACGGCCGCGCGTTGTGCGCCCAGGGCCGGTGCGTCAGCGCGCCGACCGGGCACAGATCCACAGCGTTGGCGCTCATTTCGGTCAGGATGCCCTTCTCCAGATAGGTGGTGATCTCGGCATCCTCGCCGCGTCCGATGAGGCCCAGTTCCTCCACGCCCGCGATCTCGGTCATGTAGCGCACGCAGCGGGTACAATGGATACAGCGCGTCATCACCGTCTTGATGAGCGGTCCGATATACTTGTCCTCGACGGCGCGCTTGTTCTCCTCGTACCGCGACCCGCCAAGGCCGAACGCCATCGCCTGGTCCTGCAGGTCGCACTCGCCGCCCTGGTCGCAGATCGGACAATCGAGCGGGTGGTTGAGCAGGAGAAACTCCATAACGCCTTCGCGCGCCTTCCTGGCCACCTTGCTCGTCGTGAACACCTTCTTCGGCGAACCGTCGCGGTTGGGGGGCAGATCGTTCACGAGCATCGCGCAGGATGCGATCGGCTTCGGGCTGCCCTCCACCTCGACGAGGCACATGCGGCAGTTGCCGGCGATCGACAGACGCTCGTGATAGCAGAAGCGGGGAATCTCGGCCCCGGCGGCCTCGCACGCATGCATGAGCGTGGTGCCGTCTTCCACCTCGATTTCCTTGCCGTCGACGATGAGCTTGCGTGCCATGCGTCTTTCCAGTCTCAAACGATGCTCGATGCCGCCGGCACCGCCGGCCGCCAAACGTAACTACTCGGCTGCTTCCTTGTGCTCGCGGTGGTAGGTGTCGATCCGCTTTTCGATCTCGCCGCGGAAGTGCCGGATGAGCCCCTGCACGGGCCACGCGGCGGCATCGCCCAGGGCGCAGATCGTGTGACCTTCCACCTGCTTCGTCACTTCGAACAGCAAATCGATCTCGCGCTTCTCCGCCCGGCCCTCGGCCATCCGTTCGAGCACGCGCCACATCCAGCCCGTACCTTCCCGGCACGGCGTGCACTGGCCGCAGCTCTCATGCTTGTAGAAATACGAAATCCGCGCGATCGCCCGAACGATGTCGGTCGACTTGTCCATGACGATGATCGCCGCCGTTCCCAAGCCAGACTTCACCTTGAGGAGCGCGTCGAAATCCATCGTGAGGTCCTGGCACAACTCGGCCGGCACGAGCGGAACCGACGACCCGCCGGGGATGACGGCGAGCAGGTTGTTCCACCCCCCTCGTACGCCACCCGCATGCTCTTCAATGAGCTGCCGCAGCGGAATGCCCATTTCCTCTTCGACGACGCACGGCTTGTTCACGTGCCCGGAGATCTGGAACAGCTTGGTGCCGGAATTGTTCGGCTTGCCGAGCGCCTCGAACCACTTCGCGCCGCGCCGCAGAATGTCCGGGACGACCGCGATACTCTCCACATTGTTGATCGTCGTGGGCGCCCCGTAGAGCCCGACGTTTGCCGGAAACGGCGGCTTCAGTCTGGGCTGCCCCTTCTTGCCTTCCAGGCTTTCCAGAAGCGCCGTCTCCTCGCCGCAGATGTAGGCGCCGGCACCGTGGTGCAGGTAGAGATCGAAGTCCCAGCCGTGAACATTGTTGGGTCCGATGAGCTTGGCCGCATAGGCTTCGTCCACCGCCCGCTGCAGCGCCTCGCGCTCGCGGATATATTCGCCGCGCAGGTAGATGTAGCAGGTGTGCGCCCGCATCGCGAACGAGGCGAGCAGCGCGCCCTCGATCAAGAGCTGCGGATCGTGCCGGAGGATCTCTCGATCCTTGCAGGAGCCGGGCTCGGACTCGTCCGCATTGATCACGAGATAGCTCGGCCGCGGATCGGCCTTGGGCATGAACGACCATTTGAGGCCCGTCGGGAAGCCGGCACCTCCGCGCCCACGCAGGCCGGACTGCTTCACCTCGTTGATGATCCAGTCGTGCCCCTGGTCGATGAGGAGCTTCGTCCCATCCCATTGGCCGCGCTTCATCGCGGCCTTGAGGCCCGGGTCGTGGAACCCATAGAGGTTGGTGAAAATCCGGTCCTTGTCGGCGAGCATCGGCATCGTGTGCGCTACCTCCCCGTGCCGTCGCTGTCGTCCGGCCGGGCGCCGTAGGCCTCAGGGCCCTTCAGCCGCACCAACTGGGCAAGATTGGCCAGTTCGCTGGCCGGAATGGGTTTGCCGCCCGACGCCCGCGCTTCGAGATCCGCCACCAGTCCGGCATTCGCCATCGCCGCCAACGCGGCGGGATGAACGAAGGGCTTGGCGCCCTCGGCCGGCTGGGCGGAAACCGGTGGCGCCGACGAAACGGGTGGCGTGGACGGCGCGGCGGGCGCCGCTGGTGGCGCATTGCCACTGCCG
>JBLMYE010000309.1:0-3361 GCA_050258115.1 Deltaproteobacteria bacterium
CGCCTCGCCCGCCATCAGGAAACGGGACTTCGTCTTGCGCAATGGCTGAAGGCGAGACCCGAAGTAGAGCGCGTCCTGCACCCGGCACTGCCGGACGATACCGGCTACGCGATCTGGAAACGCGACTTCACCGGCGCAACAGGACTTTTCTCGATCGTCCTGAAGCCCGTGCCAAAGGCGGGACTCGCCGCGTTTCTGGACGGCTTGAAACTCTTCGGCATGGGCTATTCCTGGGGCGGATACGAGAGCCTCGTGATCCCCTTCGACTGCAAGACTTACCGCACTGCGACGCGCTGGCAGTCAGATGGACAAGCACTGCGCTTCCACGCCGGTCTGGAAGACGTGAACGATCTTATCGCCGATCTCGACGCAGGCTTCGCTCGTATGAAGGCCGCCGCCGCCTGATCCGTCAACGCACGCCCCCCATCCACGATTTCACGCGCGGCGTCAGCACCAGCAGAAACCCCGCCGCGAGCGCCACGACGAGCGCCTGATCCATGAAGAACCGCGCGAGCGCGTGCGCGTCCGTCGACTGGAAGTTCGCGCCTAACACGCCGGCGAGTTTGTTGCCAAAGGCGCTTCCCAGAAACCAGATCCCGAGCACGAGGCCCGTGGCGCGTACCGGCGCCAACTTGGTCATCGTACTGAGCCCGACCGGGCTCAACAAAAGTTCACCAACCGTCTGCAGGAAATAGAGCCCGACCAGCCACAACGGACTGACTTTTCCCTCAGCTGTGAGCAGCGCCGCCGGCACCATGAGAAGAAAAGACAGAGCGAGAAAGACGAGCCCCAGCACGAATTTTAGCGGGCTGGATGGCTGGCGCGATCCGAGCCGCGTCCACAAGGCCGCAAAGAGCGGGGCGAGCAGGATCACAAACAGCGAATTGAGCGCGAGATACCAGGCTGAAGGAAAGGATACGCCAGCCACTTCGTTGTGCGTCAACCGATCCGCAAACAGCGCGATCGAAAGACCGGCCTGCTCGAAGATGGCCCAGAACAGCATGGCGGCCAGAAAGAACACGAGGATGGCTGCAATCCGCCGCTCGCTCTCGGACGGACGGGATGCAAACCACAAGATCGCGGCCACAGGCAGTAAAAGAACCATCCCGCGCAGCCATCCAAATCCCGGCTGATCCGAGATCACCATGAACGCTGCGAGGATCGCCGTGCCGCCGGCGATGAACGCCGCGTCGCGCCAGGAATGGGCGTCGTCCGCTGGTGTCCTGAGAGACGATTGCGCGCTTGCTTCTGCCATTTTGAAAGCACCGGACCGGCGCGCGAACACGATGAGACCCAGCGCCATTCCAACCCCGGCCGCCGCGAAGCCGTAGTGCCAACTCGACGCCGGATCGAGCCCCGCGGAGGCAAGACCCGCCTTGAAACCGGCCCCTTGTGCCAGATAGCCCGTGACCAGCGGCGCCAAGAAAGCACCGATGTTGATGCCCATGTAGAAGATTGAGAACCCGGCGTCGCGACGCTCGTCGTCCTTTTCATAGAGGCTGCCGACGAGGGATGAAATGCTCGGTTTGAAAAGACCCGTTCCGACCGCGACGAAGGTCAATCCGGCAAAGAATGTCTGAGGTCCGGGAAGCGCCAGCGTGAAGTGTCCGGCGGCAATGATCGCTCCTCCGATCAACACGGCCCGCGTCGCGCCGAGCCACCGATCGGCGACAAATCCGCCGGGAATAGCGAGCATGTAAACCGCCATCGTATAGTTGCCATAGATGACGGCTGCTTCGGCCGTCGTGAACCCGAGACCTCCCGTCTCGCGCGGCGTGACCATGAAAAGAACCAGCAGCGCGCGCATTCCATAATATGAAAAGCGCTCCCAGAGCTCCGTGAAGAAGAGTGTTCGCAACCCCCCCGGCTGTCCCGACACTCCGCTCCCCGCCACGTAACCCACCACTACCGCTCCATTCCCGTCCACACATCAGGACCCGCCCCAGTGTCGGCGCGAGACCGCCATCGACGCAAGAGCCGGGCCCCTTCAGTACGACGGACTGCCCCCGCGCCTCAAACATCCGCGCTGCGCCTTCGGCCGCCGCACCGCCGCCACGTTGAACCCCGGCTTGCCAGGGTGATGCCACGAATGTGCGGGATACTCTTCTCGAATCACCTTTGCAGCCTCAGTCCCGGAACCGAATCAGTTCATGCGTTGTAGTCGACCGCGTCCGCCCCTGCGCTTCTTCAGGACCACGCATGAGTTTGCGCGAACATATGCCGCTGATCGCCATCTGCCTCTTTGCCGCTGCCGGAAGCGGCGCGGTGGTGGCGCTACTCCTTTCGGGAGCGGGCCACCCGGCGCCCCCCCGTAAAGCGGATCTGATCCGCTCGATACCTGTTCAGACATCCTCGATCCCGGCTGTTCGCCTGAAACCCGCGCTGACATCTCAGGAAGAGGTGCTGCCCCCGGCGACGGCGCCACTGGATCACTTCGGCTTCGTCCCTCTGCATGCCACCGACGAACTTTTCGCGGCGCTCGCTGAAGAGGAAATCGGGGCCGAGGATCCATCCTCATGGACAGCGGAAACAACCACCGCCACGTCCCCGCAGAGCATTGTCCGCTTGCCTGGAAAACAGCCTCAGCAGCTGCCGTGGGAGAACGAGCCGATCGTGCGCGGCAAGCCCTACTCACTGACCGAGCGCCTGCGCGAAATCGGTCCCTCCGCCCAGGAAAGACTGCAGGCCAAGTTCTCCGCGGCGAAAGCTCCGTGGCGCCCCTCCGAGATGGCCCTTGTCGCCATCAAGGACGAGAAGGTGCTCGAACTGCATGCAAGGCCCGCAGGCGGCTCCTGGACATTCATTCACCGCTATCCGGTTCTAGCCGCGAGCGGTGTGACGGGTCCAAAGCTGCGTCGTGGGGACAAGCAGGTTCCCGAAGGGGTCTACGGCATTTCATTCCTCAACCCGAACAGCCGTTATCATGTGGCGCTTCGCGTATCCTATCCCAACGCATTCGACCGCCGCATGGGCGAACGCGATGGCCGGCGCGACCTCGGCGGCGACATCATGATCCACGGCAAGGCTGCATCCGTCGGCTGCCTCGCCGTCGGCGACGAAGCCGCTGAGGAACTGTTCGTGCTGGCGGCTGAAACCGGCTTGAAGAACATCAAGCTCGTTATTGCGCCTACAGACTTTCGCAGTAAGGAGATACCGCCGATCGCCGAGGGCCAGCCGTCCTGGCTGCCGCAGCTCTATACCGAAGTCGCATCCGCCATGACGCCATACAAGGCGCCGCCGAACCAGAGCCTCTTGTCGTACTTCTTCAATTAAATCTGGGCCGAGCGGTCGGCATCGGGTAACTTTTTCGGACGCGAGGTCGTCAGACGTCTGCGCAATTGGGGGATCCATCAGGCATGCC
>JBLMYE010000310.1:0-3034 GCA_050258115.1 Deltaproteobacteria bacterium
ACGCTCATCGCCTACATGCGCCGCGCTCAACAGCGCGCCGGATATGTCGAGGTGAACTCCCCCGACATGATGGAAAAACACTTCTGGGAGCTCTCCGGTCACTGGGAGAACTACGGCGAGAACATGTTCACGACGACGCTGCCGGACGAGCGCGTCTTCTGCTGCAAGCCGATGAACTGCCCCGGCCATGTGCAGATCTACAAGCACGGCTTGAAGAGCTATCGCGACCTGCCGTTGAAAATCGCCGAATTCGGCAAGGTCCACCGCTACGAGCCGTCGGGGGCCCTACACGGGATGCTGCGCGTGCGCCACTTCACGCAGGACGACGCGCACATCTTCATCACCGAAAACCAGATCATGGAAGAGTGCCTGAAGATAAACGATCTGATGCTCTCCATCTACAAGGACTTCGGCTTCGAGGATATTTTCATCAAGCTCTCGACGCGTCCCGAAAAGCGGGTCGGCGCCGATGAACTCTGGGACAAGGCCGAGAAAGCGCTGTCGGATGTTCTGGATGAAGTGAAACGCCGCTCCAACGGCCGCATTCGCACGGCGCTTCAGCCGGGCGAGGGGGCCTTCTACGGGCCCAAACTGGAATACACCTTGAAGGACGCCATTGGCCGCGAATGGCAGTGCGGCACGACACAGGTGGACTTCAATCTCGCCGGGCGTCTCGGGGCATTCTACATCGACGAGAACTCCGAGAAGAAGACGCCGGTTATGATCCACCGCGCCATGTTCGGTTCGCTCGAACGGTTCACCGGTATCCTCATCGAGAATTTCGCCGGCCATTTTCCGCTCTGGCTGGCGCCTGTGCAGGTGGTCGTCGCGACGATTACGAGCGAGGCGGATGGATATGCGATGGACGTCGCCGCCCAATTGAAGGCGGCGGGACTTCGCGTCGAGACGGATCTTCGCAATGAAAAGATCGGCTACAAGGTCCGCGAGCATTCTCTGGCGAAGGTGCCCGTCATTGTCGCCGTGGGAACGCGCGACGCGGAAGCACGCAACGTGTCGATGCGCCGGCTGGGTTCGCAGGATCAGAAGGTCCTGTCCCTCGACGACGCGGTCGCGAGCCTCAAGGACGAAGCCACCCCGCCGGATTTGAGGTGAAGCCCGGCGGCGTCGGACCACCGGCACTGGTCGCAGACCTCGCCCTGCCGTGCTGAGAGCGACGTCCTTTGCTCACGCGGCCGGCACGGACGCCGTCCTGCGGTTTTCGCCCCATGCATAGAGGCCGACGCCGGCGAGTACCATCGCTGAACCGATCGCATCCGCCAGCGTGAACGGCTCGCCCAGAATGGCCACCGCCAATCCGATCGTCACCACGGGCGAGATGGTCGAGATCATGGAGACGGCCGCGCTCGATATGCGGTGCAGCCCCGCATTGATCAGAAAGGTCGGCAGCACGGTCGCGACGATGGCGCAACCGGCCGACAGCCAAAGAAATCGCGGGGTCGCCGCAAACGATCCACCGCCCACGATCATCTGATGAGCGATGCAGAAGATCGACGCGGAGGTAAGCGCCACGGAGGTGAAAAGCGCGCTGCCCATTGGAGACATGAACCGCTTGGCATAGATCTGGTGCAGCGCGAATGAGATGGCGGCGCCAAGCACCAGGAAGGTCCCCACCACGGTTTTGTGCCCGCCCTCCGGCAGATCGATCAGGAAAACGATCGCCAGCCCCAGATAGGTGACAGCCGCGGCAATGACACCCGTGCGCGTGACGCGCTCGCCATAGAGAAGGGCTCCGAGGAACATTACGAACAAGGGATAGGTGAAGAGAACGAGCCGCTCCAGTTGTGCGGTGATGAACATCAGACCGGCGAAATCGAACTGGGACGCGACGTAATAACCGAGAAATCCGACGAACGCCGCCCGCGCATAATAGTCGGCCGAGAGAGGGGGATCGCCCCGCAGGCGCCTTTGCATGAGAGCCCACGCGCCGATCGCAACGTACACCGGCAGGGCAAAGATCATGCGGTAGGCCAGCATCAGCGCGGCGTCGACCTGTTCCTGGTAGGCGAGCTTGATGAAGATCGCCTTGGTGGAAAAGAGCGAGGCGCCGATCGCGGCAAACACGATACCCGCTAGGGTCTGGCGTGTGGACATTGGAACGGCCCGGTGGACGTGAGACGCTCCCTCATGCCCGAGCCGGCCGGACGGGTCACCGTGGCGTAATGTGACGACGGCGACCCTCGCGGCGCGGAGGCTGTTGAGGCGGGATGAAGGCGTGCTAGAAGCGCCCTATGTCTGAGCCCCGTCCACCCCTTCCTCCTTATTTGCCCGAAACAGCCGTCATCAAGGTCCGGATGGCCGAGGACGCGTGGAACACGCGCGATCCCGACCGTGTCGTCCTCGCCTATACGCAGGACAGCCGCTGGCGGAACCGCGCCGAGTTTCCCGTCGGCCGGGCGCAGATCCGCGACTTTCTTGTCCGCAAATGGCAGCGGGAACTCGAATACCGGCTCATCAAGGAATTGTGGACCTGCGCCGGAGACCGCATCGCCGTGCGCTTCGCGTACGAATGGCACGACGACAGCGGCCAGTGGTACCGCTCCTACGGCAACGAGAACTGGCAGTTCGACGCCACAGGGCTGATGGCGCTACGTTTTGCGTCCATCAACGACTTGGCGATCGCAGCGTCCGAACGCAAATTCCATTGGGCGCTGGGACCGCGGCCGGCCGATCACCCGGGCTTGTCGGAACTGGGCCTCTAAGCCGCCGGCACGGGCCTAATGACGGGGAGTCCCACCTCCGAAATATTGCGCCAGTTCTGCGTCGATCCGCTGTGCCGCCTGCCGCCAATCTCCCGCGCGCCCCGTGAGTGGCGGCTCCACGGTGACGATCGCCTCCTCCACGTCCACGGCTGCGGCCGGCGGTTCGCCGGTATGTCCGTTGAGCACCTGTTTGGGATGTTCGATCGCGGCAACGCCTTCGTGCGCCGGTTCACGCACGGGCAGTGCACAAAGGCGCTGCGCCAGATGCTGCAGTTCGTTGACGATCGCCTCCCGACGCAGCTCGTGCAGCATGG
>JBLMYE010000311.1:0-3700 GCA_050258115.1 Deltaproteobacteria bacterium
CGCTGGCCGAGCAGAGTTTCGTCGGTCGCCAACATAGTTCGCAGTGCCGCCGGATTGGCGTAGACCCATTCGAAATCGATGATCGTGTCACGGGCGTCGCGCACGGCACGCAGGATCGTGAACGAGACGGGTGCGAGTTCCTGGCTCGCAAGAAATAGATTCCGCGTCGACAGCGACCCAGATTCGGCAACCGGCCATTTCAGCAGGGTATCGTCCGGATTGTGGTGCTGTCGTGCCATGAGCGTGCCTGCTCCACTCCGGAGCGCGGCCGGGTTGTTTGCGAATGCTACGGAGTTTATCGGAGGGCTGCAGCGAAATGGCAATGCACTTCTGTCGCTAACGCCTGGAAAAAAGGCCCGGCGAGGTTCCCCGCCGGGCCTGATCGTTGACTTTTGACGTTACCTATCCGTTACGGCCAGGCCGCCGGCGCCAGTCCATGCTTCAAGCCCCAGTCGTACCAGTTGTCGACCGCCGTGCCGGTGAGCAGGATACCGATACCGCCCGTGAGCGGGCAGAGCACGGCGAACCACCACGCCCAGCGATGGATCGATTCCATCGAGGCGTTGAAGCCCATCGTCCAGCGCCAGAACAGAGCTGCCCGTTCCGATGCCGTGCCGCGATCGACGATCTGCTCGATTTCACGCTCGCCGCCGTAGCGCGTCACCGCAAGGATGGTCGCGCCGTGCATGGCGAACAGCAGTGCCGAGCCATACAGGAAGGCGATCGAAAGCATGTGGAACGGGTTGTAGAACAGGTTGCCGTAGGTGATGGAGAAGTTGTTGGTCCAGTCGAGGTGCGGGAAGATGCCGAAGGGCACCGCCTCACTCCACTGCCCCATCATGACCGGGCGGATGAAGCCCAGAACAAGATAGAGCCAGATCGCCGCCGCGAATGCCCACGGAACATGTGTGCCAAGCCCGAGCGCGCGAGCCCGGCGGTACATGCGTGCCCACCACAGGATAATGGATGCGGTGAGGAAGAAGCCCGCCATCAACCACCAGCCGCCTTCCTTCAGCGGCGGGATCGAGAGGCCGTATTCGGGCTTCGGCGGTTCGAGCGCGAGATAGGGCAGCTTGCGCACGAACTGCACCGGATCCCAGTTCACCGACGCCAGCATGTTGAGGCCGATGATCTCGATGGCGATGACGCCAAAGACGAGAGACAAGAAGCCCAACCCGCCAAGATAGATCGGGCCGATTTGCGCGTCGCCGATCTTGCCCAGCCAGTAGGAGAACTGCGGCGTGCCGCGGCGCTCCGAATTGTTCTCGGGCAAGACGATGCCTGGCTCGGGGTGGGGCGCCACCTGGAGCTGCGTGAAGATATTCTGGTAGTAAGCCATTTGTGCGTTCCTCCCTTACGACCAGATCGGCAGTTCGAGCCACCAGTTCCACCAGTCGGCCCAGGGATTGCCCTCGGCCCACAGCGGACCACTGATGATGATGCACACCGCGCTCCAGAACCCGGCCGACAAAGCCAGGAACAGGCCGAGGCGATGGATGCCCAGCGTCCCGATGGAGTAGCCGATGGTGTCGCGGAAGTAGCTGTTCTCGTGTTCGGGTGTTTTGACCACCTCGCCCTTCTTGGGGTTCACGGCAGAGAGAACGAGCGCACCGTGCAGAGCGAGGGCGAGGCACGTCGTGAAGAAGAACGTGATCGCAATCATGTGCGCGGGGTTGTAGTGGAAGTTGCCGTAGGTGTAGCCCGTGCCCGATACCCAATCGAGGTGGCTCATGAATCCGTACGGAAAGCCGTAGGACCACGCGCCCATTGCGATGGGGCGGAAGACGACGAGTGTCACGTAAGCGAGAATGGCAAACGAGAAGGCGAACGGCACATGATATCCGATGCCGAGCTTTCTGCAGATTTCCACTTCCCGCAGGGCCCAGGAGCCGAATGCTCCTATGGCGCAGACTGTGACCGCCTGCCAGATCCCGCCTTGCTTAAGCGGGGCGAGGCCGAGACCGAATTCCGCTGGCGGCGGATTGATCGAGAGGCGGAACAGGTTCCACGTCGGTCCGAGTGAGACGCCCCAAGCGATGAGGCCGACACCGACGATGATGAAGAAGATGGTCGTGACGCCAAAGAAGCCGACGTAGAAGGGCCCGACCCAGAAGTCGAACAGATCCCCGCCGATCAGCGTTCCGCCACGAACACGGTATTTTCGCTCGAAGTTAAGCATAGCCATGGCTGGATTCTCCGCTCAGTCGGCACACAGCCGGCTGCGAGTCATTTTTTAGTAAAGCGAACGCACGCGAATTGGTTTGGAACCGGACGGGCGATGCGTCCGTCCGGCTCCGTAGTGTTGGCGGTCAGACCGCCTTGACCAGAGGCATTTCGATCTGAGCGGCCTTCGCGGGGCGAGGCCCTTCGATCCAGTTGAAGCGATCGGTGCTCAACAGGATGAAGTGAATCAGAACCGCGAGGCTGAACAGGAACGTCGCCAGCGCGATCAGAGTCCGCCGAGGATCGAAGAGAAGCCAAATCTTCCACATGTTCTCATCTCCCTCTGGGTTATGCCTTGAGCGACGGCAGGTAGCTCAGGGCGTAGTGCACGCCGTCCATCAACGACGCGTAGCCGGTCGGCCCCGGGAACCAGGGACGCCACTGCCATACGAGGAAGTGCGCGATGATGGCGATGACCGTGAAGATGATGAAGGAAGTGACGAAGATTCCGTGGAACTCCTTCGCTTCCGTTTCGGTCAATCCCGACACCGAGCCGCTTCTGTTATCAGCAGCCATGTTGGTACTCTCCGTGAATTGGCCTTGCGGCCGTTACCGCGCATGGACCCGCGCGGCAGGGGCAGTCCGTGGTTTTGGACACCACGTTGGATGGTCGTCCGGTCTTCAAAGGGCCGGGCGAATTCTGTTCAGCTCAGCCCATGAATGCGTAGGCGGCGCTGATGTGCGCAGCCTCTCTGGCCTGCTCGAAAACGGATTTCCTCACCTCGCTCTCGCCCGGACGCTGCGCCCATTTGTGGGGCATCGCCCGTTCGATGACGGAGGTGAGCAGGAAGACGGCAAATGCGATCGAGTAGATCAGCCGGAATTCGATTGCGTCGCTCTTTTTCGGCTTCGACGGGACGCGGGGCGCCGCCGCGTGATTGGCGAAGGCCCGCGAAACGGCTGCGGCTCCGGCATTCGTGGTGCTCGAGGACTGACGCTCGATGGTTCGTGCTGCCGCAGGTCGGCCTTTCGCCAATGACGGCACTGCGCGAACGCGAAGGCAGCCTGAACGTGCCAACGGTGATGACATTGATACGGCTGTCATGCTGCGTGCCCTTCTCTGATGAACGGTTGGGCCAGTGCGAGGCGGCGGGTGGTGACCCGCGTCTCACCGGCTTGTCGTGCAGTGCGCTCTGCGGCGTCGCGCAAGCGCTTGGCCGCCGAAATGCGGATGAGGATCGGCTGCTCTTCGATGATGCGATCGAAGGCGTCCTTGGCGTCGTCATCCCAAGGCAGTTCGGCGTGCAGCCGTGCGGGCGTCGCATCGACCTTGTCGAGATCGGTGCCGAGCGGGAGGATGTGGAACAGCGCATCGAAGAGCGCGTTACAGACTTCCTGTACGAGATAGGTCGCGCCCGCGTAGCCCATGAAGGGGGTACCGGTATGGCGGCGGATGATGGCACCGGGGAAGGATGCCGGGATGTAGACCCCGCGGCCCCCGGCCTCCGCCAAATACATGCGCTCGTTATAGCTCCCG
>JBLMYE010000312.1:0-3696 GCA_050258115.1 Deltaproteobacteria bacterium
CACGCGGGCATGGTCGGACGACAGCCCCGGGCCGGAAACCCATGTTTCCAGGCACCCGTTTCGGCCGCACCAGCATCGCGGTCCCGGGACCTCCGTGGGATCGGGCCAGGGGAGGGGATTGTGCCCCCACTCGCCCCCGATCCCGCGGGGGCCGTCCATGATCTGACCATCCACAACGAACCCGCTGCCGCAGCCCGTTCCGAGGATCAGCCCCAGAACCCGCTTCACATCGGCGCCGGCTCCATCGATCGCTTCCGAGAGGGCAAAGCAGTTCGCGTCGTTGGCAAAACGGACGCGGGGCCCCAGACGCTTTTGCAGATCGTCCGCGAGCGGTCGGCCGTTGAGCCAGGTCGAGTTGGCGTTCTGGACGAGGCCCGTGCGGGGTGCGATGGAACCCGGCATTCCAATCCCCACCGGCGCGCCCGCGCCATTCGCGTCCCGCTCCAGAGTCTCTACAACTTCGAGCAGAGCCCAGATCGTGGCGTCATAACCCTCACGTGGCGCAGGCCGGCGCAGCTCTGCAAGGGTGCCGCCCTGGCCGTCGATGGCGACGGCGGCGATCTTCGTCCCGCCGAGATCGATGCCGATGCGGACCTGGTTGGGGCTCGCGGTCAATTGCGCCACCCGCCGGCGGGGCCGTCCAGCAACGCCCGCGCCGAGAGTACCGCCTCCGGGCGAAGCCCTGCGCTGCTGGAAAAAACCAGGAGAAGCGATTCGTCGCTGAGCAGATAGTCGAGAACAGCCGATTGAACGGCGCCGGTCGTGGCGGCTTCCGCAAGCTCCGCGGGCTGATACCCGGTCAGCGCCAGAAACCGTCCGAGCCGCTTCGGCTCCTCCGCCAGAAACGCGAGCGCCTGGAGCGCGACCGTTTCCGCGTCGTCGCGGGTGAGGGTCTGGGGCCGGTCTCGCTTCAATGCACACATTTGATTTACCTTGACCGAGGGTCTGCAGGCGATGCGAACCCTTTGTTTTAAACTGTTAGTTACTGCTCCATGCGCAAAGTCTCAGCAAGGCGCCGCCGGCCAGAATCGGTGCATCACAGTCCGGGTCAGGGTCAGGATTAACCGGAAATGGGCTACCAGGATCAAGGCTTGGCAGTGGAGGAAGGCCCTAGGAAGGCGCAGGCCGGCAAGAAGCTCGTCCTCATCGTGGAGGACAACGAACTCAACATGAAGCTCTTCCACGACCTGCTCGATGCCCATGGTTACGCGACCATTCAGACGCGCAACGGGTTCGATGCCATCGCGCTGGCCCGCGAGCATCGCCCCGACCTCATTTTGATGGACATCCAGTTACCCGAAGTCTCAGGCCTGGATGTGACGAAGTGGCTGAAGGATGACGACCAGCTGAGATCAATTCCGATCGTGGCTGTCACGGCCTTCGCCATGAAGGGAGACGAAGAGAGAATTCGCTCAGGTGGGTGCGAGGCCTATGTCTCGAAACCCATCTCCGTAATGATGTTTCTGGATACCATAAATCGATTTACCGGAACTCCTCGCGCCTAACCGGGCGAGATGAGTTCGAGTACCGAGTACATCACAGATGACCGCCCGCGTTCTTGTCGTCGATGACATACTGGCCAACGTGAAGCTATTGGAAGCGCGGCTTTCTGCCGATTACTTCCAGGTCGTCACCGCATTCAACGGGCCCGACGCTCTCAACATTTGCGCAAGTCAGCGGATTGATGTTGTTCTGCTCGACGTGATGATGCCGGGCATGGACGGCTTCGAGGTCTGCCGGCGCATCAAATCGAACGCAGCCACGCAGCACGTCCCGGTCATCATGGTCACGGCGCTTGATCAGCCGTCCGACAAGATACAGGGGCTCGACAGCGGCGCCGACGACTTCCTCACGAAACCGGTCGACGACATCGCTCTCATCACGCGCGTGAAGAATCTCGCACGCCTGAAAATGTTGAATGACGAAATGCTGATGCGCGCCTCCACGTCGCGCCAGATGGGCCTGGAAGACAGTGCCGAACTGCAAAAGGCCCTGAGTGCGCGCGCTGGCCGGATGCTGCTTGTCGACGACCATCCCCGCTCTGCGGCACGCCTCGTCGAGGTCATCTCCAAATCCCACGACGTCTTCGTCGAACGCGATTGCAATGCCGCGCTGCTCAAGCTCGCCGAACACAACTTTGATCTTCTGATCGTCAGCCTGAGCTTGTCGAATGCGGACGGCCTGAGGCTGTGTTCCCAGGTTCGCTCGCTCGACCGGACACGCCACCTGCCGATCATCATTCTGGTTGAGCCGGGCGACGAGGCGCGGCTGCTGCGCGGTATGGACATGGGCGTCAATGACTACCTCATGCGTCCCGTCGATCGCCACGAACTCCTGGCGCGCATCAGAACCCAGATCAAGAGGAAGCGCTTCAGCGACTATCTGCGCAATCGCCTCGAGGAAAGCGTCGAACTCGCCATCACCGACCCCCTCACGGGGCTGCACAATCGCCGTTACATGGAATCCCATCTGCGGACGCTGGTGGAGGATGCCATCCGCTCAGGCCGGCCTGTGTCGGTCCTCGTGACCGACATCGATCACTTCAAGAGCGTCAACGATACGCACGGCCACGACGGCGGCGACATCGTCCTCAAGGAATTCGCCGCCCGGTTGAAGCGCAATACGCGCGGCATTGACCTCGCCTGCCGCTTGGGCGGAGAGGAGTTCCTCATCATCATGCCCGAGACCGATATGGCGCGCGCGTATCAGGTCGCGGAACGAACCCGGGCGATGATTGCCTCCGAGCCGTTCCAACTGCGCCCGGACCTGAAACTGCGGGTGACGGCGAGTGTTGGCCTAGCAACACTTGAGAGCCCCGACGACACGCCGGAGACCATTTTCAAGCGTGCCGACAACGCACTGTATGCCGCCAAACGGCGCGGCCGGAACCGGGTTGCAGCCGACGCTGCTTAATTAGGGCGCTGATCTAGATAGATTTTCTGATGTCAGCCCGGATTTGTTAGAGCACGGACAATCAGCTGATTTACGTTGCTCCGTAATTCTGCCGCAACGTGTCAAGAGAATTCCTTGAAACGATGCTGAACCTCTGTCACTAATCAAACAGTGGGGGCGTCGGTCGCACAGTCCGGCAGAAGCGTGCGAAACCGGGGACGGAAACGAAATCGCTCTATGTCCCGATCGATGAATTTCGTGCCTTGCTTGCGGTCCGGCACAAAAGCCGTGTGAGCATGTGCGCGTTTGGAGATGCCAGGCGGGACGTCAACGCCCTCTATGACCAGCGCCTGGTCACGACGCCAGGGTCCGTGATCTTCTCGGAATGCTAACCCCGCTGCCGAGCGGTTACGGACCCTGGTCAATCACCGCCGCCTCAGGCGGCCCGGGTATCGTTAGAACCAGCGAACCTTCGAAAATAGCCCGGCTGACCTTACTTGATCTTGGCTTCCTTGAAGTCGACGTGCTTGCGCGCGACCGGATCGTACTTCTTGAATACGAGTTTCTCGGTCGATGTGCGCGGGTTCTTCTTGGTCACGTAGAAAAAGCCGGTGCCTGCGGTCGACAGGAGCTTGATCTTCTGCGTTACGGGCTTGGCCATGGTGAAGAACCTTCAGGGAAAAACAGACGTCCGCATGATGAGGAAGGCCGGAACATACTGAGGGAGATTGCGAAGTCAAGCGGCGCGTCCGCGTCCCTTCAGCACGACCCGGCGGAAGGCGCCTGATCGCCAGAAATAGAACG
>JBLMYE010000313.1:0-7367 GCA_050258115.1 Deltaproteobacteria bacterium
CAAGGAGTTCATCCAGCGACTTGTGCGGGAACTTCGAAAGCACCCGCTTCACCGACTCGTCCGAATAGGCGACGCGAGCCGCCTCGAAAGCAGACGAGGCGAGCCTGCGCCCCAGTTCAACATACTGCCGCCGCACGGCTTCTCTGGCCGCCCGGCGAATGGCGCTCTGCGCACGACCGGTGACGCAGAGGCTTTCCCACGCCGCCGGCGGCACATGTCCTTTCGACGTCCTGATCTCCACCTCGTCGCCGTTACGGAGCCTCGTATCGATGGGAACGTGACGTCCATTGACGTAGGCCCCCACCGCTGCGTTGCCAACGTCGGTGTGCACCGCATAGGCGAAGTCGAGCGGTGTCGCGCCCCTTGGTAGCGCGATCAGCCGGCCCTTCGGGGTGAAGCAGAACACCTGATCCTGAAAGAGTTCGAGCTTCGTGTGCTCAAGGAACTCCTCAGGATTCGAGCCTTCCAGAAGCGTCTCGACCATGCGGCGCAGCCAGACATACGGGCCGTGCTCCTTGTCGTCGAGCGACGTCGGCGATCCGGCTGAGATCTTACCTTTGGTCATATCCTTGTAGAGCGCATGCGCCGCCACGCCGTATTCGGCAACCTGATGCATGAGCTGTGTGCGGATCTGAAGCTCCACGCGCTGGTGCCGCGGACCGACCACCGTCGTGTGGATGGACTGATAATTGTTCTGCTTGGGCGTAGAGATGTAGTCCTTGAACCTGCCCGGCACGGCGCGCCAGGTCGTATGCGCGACACCCAGCGCCCGGTAACAGTCCGAGATATCCGGGCACGTCACGCGGAACGCATAGATGTCTGACAGTTGCTCCAGCGAGATCTGTTTGTTCGTCATCTTGCGCCAGATCGAATAGGGCTTCTTCTCCCTACCCGAGACGCTGGCTTCGATCCCCATCTCTTTCAGCTTGGCCTTGAGTGCATTCTCGATCTCTTCGACAAGCCCCCCGTTCTTGCCCCTCAATTCGGCGAGCTTGTCGGTTACGGCCGCATAGGCGTCCGGGTGCAGCCAGCGGAACGCATGATCTTCCAACTCGTCTCGAATGGCCTGCATGCCCATGCGTCCGGCCAGCGGCGCATAGATGTCGAGCGTTTCCTCCGAGATGCGCTGACGGCTTCCCGGTTTCATGTGCTCCAGCGTGCGCATGTTGTGCAGCCGGTCGGCGAGCTTCACCAGCAACACGCGGATGTCGGTTGAAATGGCGATCAGGAGCTTGCGGAAATTTTCCGCCTGTTCGGTTTTCTTCGAAACCAGATCGAGCCGCTTGATCTTGGTGAGGCCATCGACCAGGGCGCCAATCTCGGGACCGAAGAGCTGATCGATTTCCTGCCGCGTCGCGTCGGTATCCTCGATCACGTCATGAAGCAACGCCGTCGCGACGGTCGCATCATCGAGCTTGAGATCGGTCAGAATGGCAGCGACTTCGAGCGGATGGGAGAAATAAGGGTCGCCGGAAGCTCGTTTCTGATTGCCGTGCGCCTTCATGGCGTAAACGTAGGCGCGGTTGAGCAGCGCCTCGTTCGCCTTCGGATCATACTTCTGAACCCGTTCGACGAGTTCGTATTGGCGCATCATGGGTGTAAACAGGTCCTCGGATAAGCCGCGGACAGATCCCTTAAACTAAAACGCCGCGGCATGCCTTCCAAGAGCAAGGCGTGCCGCGGCGGATCGAATTGGACACGAGGCCGAAGAAAATCCGGCGGACCGGCTCAACGGCCGCGTTCACGCGGATTGGCCGGGCCGGTGCCGCTCGACGACGGCTCCGACGGCGTCATGCTCTCCAGACCGCGAAGCAGCTGTTCTTCCGTCAGCACGTCCACCTGCGTGTCGCTCGACTGATCGTCCCGGCCCAGGATCGGCGCACGGCGCTCGATGGCGAGCACCGGAGCAGCACCAGCTTCCGGCTCGTCCACTTCCACGTTTTTCTGGATGGAATGGATCAGGCTCTCGCGCATGTCATCGGGCGGGATCGCCTGCTCCGCGATCTCGCGAAGCGCGATCACGGGGTTCTTGTCGTTTTCCTGGTCGATCGTGACCGGGCTGCCGTTGGCAATGTTGCGCGCCCTGTGCGCGGCGAGCAGCACGAGTTCGAACCGGTTGGGGACCTTATCGACGCAATCTTCTACGGTGACGCGAGCCATCCTGTTTCAGTCCTCGAACTTCGGTTTCAGGGAACAAAGGCCTCACGATAGCGTTATCGCGAGGGCAGTGCCGTGGCCCGTTAGGGCTATTTTTAAACAAAAACAACAAAGGGCCGCGCAGAACCTGCCGGCCTCATCACAACCCTTGTGCCACATGGAGGGCGACGGTGCAAGCCGGGCTCTGGACCAGAATCTCCGCAGGATCTTCGGTTCCGCCTGACCCTCAGGCCACAGATTACCCATCAAATCATAAACATAGATGTTCACTCACGGAAATTCTATGATCTGTATCGTCGAGGCTGTAATCCGAATTGTTCAAGTATTGAATTGGTCACGGCCTCGAACTTTACGCACCGCCAAGTCTTAAAATTGCTGGAAAGGCTTTTAAGCGGCACGCCAGAGGTTGTTGAAGATGCATTTCTACACGAACGAGCGCGTAGCGCTTTTCATCGACGGAGCTAATCTATACGCAACGTCGAAGGCACTTGGATTCGACATCGATTACAAGCGGCTACTTAGCCATTTTCGAGGAAAGTGTCAGCTTGTGCGCGCGCTATACTACACGGCACTTGCAGAAGACCAGGAGTACTCATCGATCCGCCCGCTGATCGACTGGCTCGACTATAACGGCTACACGATGGTGACCAAGCCGACGCGCGAGTTCACGGACGCCAGCGGCCGCCGGAAGATCAAAGGCAATATGGATATCGAACTCGCCGTCGATGCGATGCGGCTTTCCGATCAGTTGGATCACATCGTTCTCTTCTCCGGAGACGGCGATTTCCGCCCCCTCGTTCTGGCGCTTCAGCAGCGCGGCAAGCGCGTGAGCGTGGTCTCGACACTGCAAACCACTCAGCCCATGGTCGCCGATGAACTTCGTCGCCAGTCCGACCAGTTCATTGATCTTGCCGACCTTGAATCCGTGGTCGGACGCGACCCGACCAGTCGCCCCGTTCGCGAACCGCGCACTTTCACGGCAACACGCGCGGCAGGCGCCCCCGTCGCAGCTTCGGCAGGCCGCGGGTCCTATCAAGTGTACGATACATCCGAGGAAGAAATCTGACCTGCCCGGCATTCGCCGTCCGTGCTAAAGCCCGGCGATGCAGCGTCGTCCTATTCGAAATCCGGCGCCGAACCCATCGCCTCCGGCCGAACCACCGAAAGGTTGCCGGCTCTGTCCGCGGCTGGCTCTTTTTCGCGACCAACAGACACACGAGAATCCGTCGTGGTTCAACGCGCCGGTTCCCTCGTTCGGCGCGCAAGGTGCACGTCTCCTCATTGTCGGCCTCGCTCCGGGGCTTAAAGGAGCCAATCGCACCGGTCGGCCCTTCACGGGCGATTACGCAGGAGAGTTGCTCTATGCCACGCTCTTGAAGTTCGGATTTGCCCACGGAACATATCGCGCCGACCCGAGCGACGGTCTGCAACTCGTCGACTGCATGATCACCAACGCGGTTCGTTGCGTCCCACCCGAGAACAAGCCCACGCCCGCCGAGATATCGGCATGTCGGCCATTCCTCACCGCCCGCATGACGGCTCTTCCGGACCTCAGAATCATCCTGGCACTCGGCCGTATCGCGCACGAGCAGGTCATCTCTGCCGCCGGACTCAAGAGATCCCAATTCCAATTTGCGCACGGCGCCCGCCACGGCCTCACACCGCGTCTGGTCCTGTTCGACAGCTTCCATTGCTCCCGATACAACACCAACACGGGCCGGCTGACCGAGGCGGCCTTTCACGCGGTGTTCGAGGCGATCCGCGCCGAGTTGGAACCTCGCCCCGTTTGATCTATGCCTGATCGTGGGCAGAATGAATTGGGCATGTTACTTTGCCTGGAACGCAGTCCCAGGGAACATGCAGGGGAGCTTTGCATGAAGCGGCGCGAAGCATCAGATCCGGTAGTAGATTTCGGCATTGCTCCGGAGAAGGTCGGCCACGTTATCGTTAAGGCCCGCGAATATGGAGCTAAGGTCGGCGCGTGGAACGACAATCCCGACGAAGGGGACGCCGAAGAAGACCCTGCGGCCATCCTGGAGGATTTTGCTGACGATCCCACGAGCGAGGAACTCGCCGGCTTCATATCCGCACTGAACGACGATGAGCAGGCGGCCCTCGTGGCCCTCGCTTGGGTGGGACGCGGGACATACGAGCCTGAAGAATTCAGCGAAGCAATGGAAACCGCCCGCTCGGAGCGTGCGAACGCGACTTCCAAATATCTCCTCGGAATGCCACTTCTAGCCGACTACCTTGAGGAAGGTCTGGAAAAACTCGGACACTCGCCGGAAGAAATCGTCGGCGATGTGATGTAACCGGACGGACCCTCAGATCAACGCCAGGATATCGGCGGCGTGCCGGTCCGGGGGATGCACCGGATAAACCACTCGAACAATCTCACCCTCACGGCAGATCAGCGTCAACCGTTTCAGATACGGCGTATCTCCGGCCGTAAACCGTGGCAGCATGAGCGCGTCGGAGAAATGAAGACCGGCGTCGCTGAGAAGCGCATAGTTGAGCGCCATGCGCTGCGCGAACTCCCGCTGCCATTCGCTGGTCACCGAACTCAGCCCGAAGACCGTGCAGTTCCTCGCTGAGAATTCCGGCGCTAGGTCTCTGAATCCCTGAGCTTCGGGCGTCGAGCCGTGCGCTCCCGCAATGTCATCCCAACCTGGAGGGTCCGGATAGCCTGGCCTCCCCGTCCACGGATAGATAAAAACGACGAAGCTTCCGCATAATGACGCCAGGTTGACCAAGTCCCCACCGGTCGACGGCAAGGCGATCTCGGGCAAGCGCAATCCAGGCTTCAGGTGCGCGGCGCCTCCGTCGTCCTGCGGCGCTGGATAGGGCCAGACCTCAGCCGGCATCAGCCTTTTTCGCGCATGATCCGCGCCTTCTGCCTCTGCCAATCCCGCTTGGCCGCATCCTGCCTCTTGTCCGCGAGCTTTTTTCCTTCCGCCAGGGCGAGTTTGAGTTTCGCGAGCCCCTTTGCATTAAAGTAGAGTTCCACCGGCACGATCGTCATGCCTTTGCGCTCCACCGCCTGGAAGAGCTTCGCCAGTTCCGCCTTATGCAGAAGCAGGCGCCGTTTTCGCCGCGGCTCATGCTGGAAGAAGCGGCCCGCCTGGGTGTATTCGGGGATATAGGCGTTGATCAGAAAGAGCCCGTCGTCTTCGAACGACGCGTAGCTTTCCGCGATGTTGGCCTGCCCCTTGCGCAGCGACTTGACCTCGGTTCCGGTCAGCATGATGCCAGCTTCCCAGGTATCCGTCAGAAAGAACTCGTGCCGCGCCTTCCGATTTTCGGCAACAAGCTTGCGCGCGTCATCCTTCGCGGCCGCCATGTTCGTCACGTTCCTTCGCTGCTGATGGCTGGCACGCGGCTACTCTGCCGCCGCCGCAGTGACGAGGCCAGCTTTCGACAGCGCTTCGTCGACGCACTTGCGGCCGTTATCGGTGAGCGGAACCATGGGCAGCCGCATCTCGGCCGAGCAGAGACCCAGCCGCGACGCAGCGTATTTTACAGGTCCGGGGTTGGTCTCGCAGAACATGGCGTCATGCAGCGGCATCAGGCGGTCCTGCAGAGCAAGGGCGGCCTTGAAGTCCCCTCTCATGCAGGCATTCTGGAATTCCGCGCAAAGCCGGGGCGCGATGTTGGAGACCACCGAGATGCAGCCGTGCCCTCCATGAGCCATGAACGCGAGGGCGGTTGCATCCTCACCAGAGAACTGGAGGAACTGCGGCCCCATGGCCGCGCGCTGCTGAGAAACGCGCGCCAGATTTGCGGTCGCGTCCTTTACTCCGGCAATGTTTTTCAATTCGAACAGACGCGCCATCGTGGCCACCGACATGTCGACAACGGAACGCGGCGGAATGTTGTAGATGAAGATGGGGATGTTGACGGCGTCGTTGATCGCCTTGAAATGCTGATAGAGCCCTTCCTGACTAGGCTTGTTGTAATACGGCGTCACGATGAGAAGACCCGACGCGCCGGCTTTTTCCGCATGCGTCGACAGTTCGATAGCCTCCTCCGTCGAGTTGGAGCCCGTTCCCGCCATGACCGGCACGCGGCCACGCGCAACCTCGATCGTGAGTTCGATCACCCGCTTGTGCTCGTCGTGATCGAGCGTCGGGCTCTCGCCGGTGGTCCCGGTGGGAACGAGGCCATGCGTCCCTTCGGCGATCTGCCATTCGACGAACCGCGCCAGCGCCTCTTCGTCCAATTTTCCGTTCTTGAACGGCGTAATGAGTGCTGTCAGCGAGCCCTTGAACATGCCTTCATCCTGTCGTGCATGATGTCCAGGTTCCTGGCCTGGATCGGTGTGAAACCGCCCCGATGTTCTGGAAACTGTCGCCGGAGACCGCCTCTGCCTTGAAGAGGGGCCACCCGGTTGTTACGTTGCCCGGCATCGAGAAAACCGGGTGCGGGCTACGGGCCGTCCCGGTCGGGTTCGCGACATTAGGCGGTCGGACGAACGCCTGCAAGGCGACAGGAACGGCAGCCCGCCGGATGCCGCCGGCGACCAGAAAGGTCCTCCTTTGCCGTTCATTATCAGAACGTTGCCACGATTCCGATTATCAGCGGCTCTGTGCGGAGCGGCGCTTGCCGCAGCAAGTTCGGTCGCTTCGGCGAATCCGGTCTCGCCGGCCCCGGCATCGGTTGAACGGCCAGTCTTGCCGAGCCCGTACAAGCCCGGCAAAGACGAAACGGCTCACATGGCCCGCTATGACAAGGCCATCGCACCGCTTCTCGCAACACCGCTGACGGCCGACGATGCCGCCGCACTGCGCGATGCCGTCAATTCCTACGCCGCCGGGAAATCTCAAGACGGAGACGGCCAGCGAGCGCGCATCGCAAATCCTGTCGCCGCGAAAATCGCCGGTTGGTACCGGCTGCGCAGCGGGCTCGGCACACCGGCGGATTACCGCGCCTTTCTCGACCAGAACCCTGCGTGGCCCGATCGGCGGTTGCTGGCGCAGCGCATGGAAGAAGCACTGCTGGCCGGAGGAGGAAGTCCGGCGGAAATCCGCGCAGCGTTCGCGAAAGGCGGCCCGGATCATGCTGCCGGCTTCGCCGCTCTGGCCTCTGCCGCGCTCCTCGAAGGCAAGAAAGACGAGGCGCAACGCTACGCCAGCAAGGCCTGGCGTGACCTGACGCTCGCCGCCAAATTCGAGAAAGGTTTCCTGGAGCGCTTCGGCGCCCTGTTGACACTT
>JBLMYE010000314.1:0-3203 GCA_050258115.1 Deltaproteobacteria bacterium
GACGATCGACAGGTCGAATTCCAGCTGGAAGAGCGAGAATATCCCAGCGGTCACAAGAACGTCGTGAGCCAGCGCCACTAGCGTGCCCACCGCAAACTGCCATTCGAATCGGAACCAAACGTAGGCCATGATAGCGACGATCGACGCCAGCACCGCAATCGTACCGGTCCGTCGCAACTCGCTTGATACGGCGGGGCCCACGATCTCGACGCGCCGCTGCTCATAGGCGTCGCCGAGAACGCCTTGAACCTTCTGCAACGCCTGCTGCTGTGCCGCATCTCCGCCCGCCTGCTCCTCGATACGGATCAGGACGTCTTCCGGGGCGCCGAATGTCTGGATCTGAACGTCGCCGAGACCCAGTTCACCAATCCTCACGCGCAGGTCGGCCACGTCGGCAGGGCCCTGCTTGGAACGTACCTCGATCATGGCACCGCCCTTGAAGTCGACGCCGAAATTGAAGCCCTTGAAGACGATAAGACCTAGCGAGATTGCCATCGCCGCGATGGAAGCGAAGAAGCACAGATCCTTCCAACGCATAAAGTTTATACGGGTGCCGTGCGGGAAGAAGTCGATGCCCTTGAAGTC
Source organism: Deltaproteobacteria bacterium (assembly GCA_050258115.1). GTDB lineage: Bacteria > Pseudomonadota > Alphaproteobacteria > Rhizobiales > Hyphomicrobiaceae > JAGVSR01. The sequence goes on from JBLMYE010000314.1 coordinate 586, forward strand.
GGGAACCAGGAACATTTGTAGGTCCTTGATCAGATCGGAAGCTCGATGGGGCGGCCTTTGACCGTCTTGGCATTCTTGATCCACATGGCGACCAGAAGCCGCGTGATGGTAACGGCCGCGAAGACAGACGTGAGGATGCCGAGCGTCAGCGTCACCGCGAAGCCGCGGATGGGACCGGAGCCCAGCCAGAACATGATGAGCGCCGCGGCAAGCGTGGTCAGCTGGCTATCCAGAATGGTGACGAACGCGCGCTGGAAGCCGGCGTCCACGGCCGCAATCGCGGTCTTGCCGGCGCGGACTTCTTCACGAATGCGTTCGTAGATCAGCACGTTCGCATCGACGGCCATGGCGATCGTCAAGACGAAGCCGGCGATTCCGGGCAGCGTCAGAGTTGTGCCGATGGCCGACATCAGCGCAAGGATCAGGAATGCGTGGACCACCAGACCGATGACCGCATAAACACCGAATGTGCCATAGGCGAGAATGGTCATGATCGCCGTCGCGGCCAGTCCGACAAGACCTGCTCTGATGCCTGCATCGATCGAGTCGGCCCCGAGCGATGGTCCGACCGTGCGTTCCTCGACCACCGTAAGCTTGGCCGGAAGCGCGCCCGAGCGCAGCTGGATGGCGAGGTTGTTGGCGCTCTCGACCGTGAAGTTGCCGGAGATCTGGCCGGTGCCGCCGAGGATCGGCTCACGAATGACGGGCGCCGAGATCACCTTGTCATCGAGCACGATGGCGAAGGGGCGGCCCACGTTCTCCTGGGTATACTTGCCGAACTTGCGGGCCCCGGACGTGTTGAAGCGGAACGAAATGATCGGTTCCGTCGTGCGTTGATCAAAACCCGGCTGGGCATCTTCGAGATCGTCGCCTGGAACGATGGCGGTTTCCTGCAGCACGTATTCCGGTGGCCCGCCGCGCTCGGTATCCGTGCTCGCGAAAATCTTATAGCCGAGCGGGATGCGGGAGGCGCGGGCCTCCTCGGGGCCGACCGTCGGATGGACCGCATGGAACGAAAGCTTCGCGGTCTGGCCAATCAGATCCTTCAACTGGCGCGTGTCGCTGAGACCCGGATACTGGACCAGAATGCGATCCTTGCCCTGGCGGACGACGGTCGATTCCGCGGTGCCCAGCGCGTTGACGCGGCGGTTGATCGTTTCGATGGACGCAGTCGTCGCGTTGGTGAGGCGCTGATCGAAGCCCTGCGGAGTGGGCGTGATCGTGAACTGGTTGTCCGAGACCTTCTTGATCTGCAGGTCGCTGCCGCTGGTGCCAAGGACGGCACTTCCGATAGGAGAAATCAATTTCTTGAGCTCAGTTTCCGCGCGCTCGGCGTCTTCGGGCTTCACCAGCGTGACCTTGACCGAGCCGCCGTCGATGCCGATGCCGGAGAAGCCAATCTTGGCCTCACGCAGGCTGGCGCGAGCGGCATCCTGCACACCCTGCAGCCAGTCCTTGCGGATCTCTTCCTGATCGACTGCGAGAAGCAGGTGCGCCCCGCCCCGAAGATCTAGTCCGAGCGGCATCTGGCGCTTCGGTATGAAGTCGGGCCAGGTGGCCAGTGTCTCCTTGGAAACGAAATTCGGCAGGGCGAACAGGAACCCCGTGACGACCGTCAGCAGGATCGCGACGATTTTCCAGCGCTCGAAGTGCAGCATCGGGTCTCACCCTCATTGACTAAGGCGCGCACATGGGCGCGCCTTGCTTGCGGCCGAAGTTCGTCGACGAGCGTCAGGCCGTTTCCTTCACGGGCTCGCCCTTGGCGCGGACATCCATCAGCGTCGACTTCAGAATGCGCACGCGCAGCGCATCGGAAAGTTCGACTTCGATCTCGTCGGACCCTTCAGACACCTTCGTGACCTTCCCGATCATGCCGCCGGAGGTGACGACCGTGTCGCCGCGGCGGACTTTCTCGACCATCTCCCGGTGCTGTGCGGCCCGCTGCGATTGCGGACGGATGACGAGGAAGTAGAAGATGAGAACCATCAGCAGCATGGGAATGAGCAGACCCGTGAATGGATCGGGTCCGGCAGCCGTGGTTCCCTGCGCGAAAGCGGAATTGATGAACATCGGTCGTGCAGTCCTCTCTTCAGCCGGGCTCTGGGACCGGCGTGATCGTGAGCCAAGAGCAGATAAGCGCCGTTGCGGGGTGAGATAACCCCACGACGTCGCCGCTCCAAGGGAAATTGCGCGCGACTATAGTGTTCGCGACCCGCTTTGCAACCAGATCGGGCTAGCGGCCGGACACGACGCGGCGCTAAAACAGCGCCAGCGTCCGGTCGGAAAGAAAAGCGGAGAATCAAAGGGATGGCAGCAAACTCCCGGGACGGGGATCTGGCGGCTCTGCTGGCGCGCATCGCCGGTGCTCTCGAGCGGCTGGCTCCGGCTGAAGCCAAGGCGCCTGATTTTCATGTTGCCGATGCCTTCATCTGGCAGGGTTCGCAGCACGTTTTCCAGCCGGTGGCCATGGTCAATCGCGTGCCTCTCGCCCTTCTCACCGGGATAGATCACGCGGCAGAGCAACTTCTGGCGAACACAAAGCGCTTCGCGACGGGCTTACCCGCGAACAATGCTCTTCTGTGGGGCGCGCGAGGAATGGGCAAGTCAAGTCTCGTCAA